>NZ_JBFTSN010000067.1:0-23909 GCF_056400045.1 Paenibacillus sp. 01L418 | reverse complement strand
ATCTACCTCTTATCAAAGAAATTAGTTCTTTAGTATTATTAATCTATTATATATGAATATTGAAAAAAATTGGTAGTTATCGAAAGTTGTCATTTAATAATATTTTTGATCGATTAATCATTTGGTTATTGCCAAACGAGCTTAAATTATCTACTATTAAATTATATAAATCCAATACGGAAAGTTGGTTTTTATAATGAAGGAGATTCCCATTCCATTTGTTCGAAGTAACCAAGTCGGTATCGTTGCCGTACTGCTTCTTGCGATAGGCCTGCAGTTGCCTTGGCTTATTGCAGCACTTTGGATTATTCAAATAATTGGACTTATCTTCGGTCCCAAAGCTAATTTATTCATTATTGCGGCTCGCCCTTTCCTAAACGGTCGAATTTCTTCCGCACAAACAGAAGCAGCTGAGCTGCAGCGCTTCAACAACTCCCTAGGTGTAGGTTTCCTCACCTTCTCGCTGCTTAGCTTTACGCTTGGCTGGACTATAGCTGGTTATATATTTGCTGGAATGATGGGAGCTGCTGCTCTAGCCGCCATTCTCGGCTTTTGCATCGGCTGCACGATCTATTTTCAATACAAGCAATTCCGCGCACGGAGATTAAAACGCGGTTAGCTTTAAAAAAAAGAGCAATTGCCCGCATGAGGGCAATTGCTCTTTTGTATCATTATAGCTTTACAATGGCTCTGCCTTTGGCTTGCCCATTCAAGAGAGTAGCTACCTGGTCGCTCACCTGATTCAGGCCAATTTCCGAGAATAGTTCGCCCAGCATACTTGGCTTATAGGCATCAGCCAATAGCGCCCATATTTTGCTGCGAATCTCCATCCCTGCCATGACGGAATCAATACCGATCAGCCGCACTCCTCTTATGATGAATGGGTATACTGTCAGCGAAAGGCCCGCTCCACCTGTCAAACCGCTCGCCGCTACGGCGCCGCCATATTTTAATTGAGACAGCACCGCGGTTAATGTCTCCCCGCCCACACAATCAATAGCTCCTGCCCATATCTGCTTGTCCAGAGGCTGCTTGGAACCAGATAGAAGCTCTTCTCTTGGCAGAATTCGCTTCACGCCTAAATCAAGCAAATACTGCTGCTTATCCAGTTTCCCCGTACTCGCTGCCACCTCATATCCAAGCTTCGCCGCAATTGCAGCAGCAATACTGCCTACTCCTCCAGTTGCACCAGTAATGAGAATAGGACCATCCTCTGGCCGAATGCCATTTTGCACAAGCTCATATACGGACAAAGCCGCAGTAAAACCTGCCGTCCCCAGTATCATGGCTTCCTTCATCGACAAACCTTGTGGCAGCTTGATCGCCCATTCCGCAGGCACACGGGCATATTCGCTAAAACCGCCGAAATGATTGACGCCGAGCCCAAATCCCGTGACCACAATTTCGTCGCCCTCTTGGAATCTCTCATCTTCACTTGATACAACCGTGCCTGCCAAATCAATGCCCGGTACAAAAGGATAGCTTTTTACAATACCGCCTTTAGGCAAACAAGCTAACGCATCTTTGTAATTCACACTGGAATACGCAACCTTAATAAGCAATTCACCCTGCGGCAAATCATTTAAGTCCAACTGCTGCGTGTTTGCGATAATCTCATTTTCTACTTTGTTAATCACAAGCGCCTTAAAAGATGACATATACGCAACCCTCCATTATATAAGCTTATAAACAAGCTGAAATTATACGGAACCTATGCCTAACTCATATTTTAATTCTAATGTAACAGTTATTGCGGGCGATTGCGACTGAGCTTACTAAGCGCAAAAAAAGACGTCTCTCACCCTAATCGGCGAAGACGTCTTCGTTCATTTATATTCTGCTTACTCTGCAAAAAACTGCGGCAAATACGCTTTGTTCTGCTCCAGCATTTCATCCAGCATACGCTGCGCGTCATTCGTTGAATCAACGAGCGGGTGATGCGCGAGTGCCAGCAATGCCGTATCCCTATTGCCGGATACAGCTGCCTCAATAGCCAGCTGCTCATACACTTTCACAGCATGAATGAGTCCTTTCGCTGCCGCTGGCACAATAGCTACAGGCTGCGGAATTGGACCTTCCTTCGTAACGACACAGTTGACTTCAATACAAGCGTCATCCGGCAGAAAGTCCAGCACCCCTTGATTTGGCACGTTTAACGTTTGAATATCACCGCTGTCGTTATACAGCGAGTTCATCAGCTTTACAGCCGCCTCCGAATAATAAGCACCCCCGCGCTGTTCAAGCTGCTTTGGTTTTTCCGACAGATTCGGGTCCTTGTAAATTTCGAACAGCTCATCCTCAAGCCGCTGAACCGTCTCCGCCCGCGTTTCACCTTTGGCAGCCGCTGCTTGCTGCTCGGCCAAGATTTCGCGCTGCAAATAAAAATATTTTAAATAATAGGATGGGATTGCTCGCAATGAACGAAGTAAACTGCCATTCCAAGCGTATTGAGGTACGTTTTTGGCGGAGTACCCGTCTTGGTTATTCAAGAGCTCATCCAGTTTGGATTCACCATTAACTGTAATAGAGCTAATCCAGTGCAGGTGATTAAGCCCAGCGAATTCGCATTGGATTTGCTCTACCGGTACTTGGTACAACGATGACAGCCATTTATATGCTGCTATTGGAGAGTTGCATAGCCCAATTGATTTGATGCGTGAATGCTTATGGATAGCCTCTGTAACCATGCCGGCCGGGTTCGTAAAATTAAGCAGCCATGCATCTGGGCAAAGCTCCTCCATATCCTTACAAATTTCAAGAAGAACAGGAATGGTGCGCAGAGCCTTCATCATCCCGCCTGCACCCGTCGTCTCCTGCCCAATCATATTGTATTTGAGCGGAATAGACTCATCCCAGCCGCGCGCTTCCAATCGGCCGACACGCATTTGCGTCGTTACAAAGTCAGCATCCGCCAGCACCGAGCGTCGATCCAGCGTCAAATCCAGCTTAATAGGCAAGCCTGATTTCTCAATCATGCGTTTGGCAAGCTGACCGACAATAGCCAGCTTATTCCGTCCCTCCGGTATGTCTACCAGCACAATTTCCGTCACAGGAAAGGTCGCATAATTTAATATAAAACCTTCAATCAACTCTGGCGTATAAGAAGATCCTCCGCCAATAACGACTACCTTTAATCGATCACCCATTCTGCTTGCGCCTCCTTCACTGATAAACATTGTTGTAAACAAGCATATACAGACTCTTCAATAGAAGAAGTCGTTTTATCCATAGCTAATAAAATCGCGCCTGCCACAGGCTCCATCGTCAACACGGTCAAGCTGCAATTTGGAGCTGCCCGTTTCACATGCTCCTCCAAATAAGGCGCAACGTAGCGGCTGTCGCCGCGGGTTAGCACACTGCCAACCATAACGAGATCAAATACATCATGATTCATATTCAGCTTCGAAATGACAGCACTCGCCGTCATGCCAAGCTCCTCACCCTGCCTCTTCAGAATGCTGCAAGCTACCTCATCCTTTTGCTCCGCCGCTTCAAACAGCAGCTTCGCAAGCTGGTGAGGAATCATCCTGCCCTGATTCAAGTAGTCGTGGAACATATTTTCAACGGTGTCGTAGCCTAGTTGTTCAAGGGTCAGATCCGTAAGCAAGGTAGCTTGCCCTCTGCCCTCCCATGAGCGTATAACTGAACGAAAAACTTCCACTGCCAGCAAGCTTCCTCCGCCAAAATCACCGAAAGCATAACCGAATCCGCCGCATTGCAAGCTCTCGCCATGGCGATTAACGCCAAAGCTGTTTGTCCCGCTGCCGCATATGACAACAACCCCATCCGGCTGCTTCGTACCGGCTCTCAGACCGATTACCGTATCGCAAACGATCTCGTAGTTTTCAAACCCAAGCTTCGCGATCATCGGCCTTAATATTTCAAAGTCAGCTTCGCGATCTGCTCCCGCCAAACCAAATACTGCATACGCAATCTGCTCCTGTGTTACCTTTGCATGCATCATGGCATGGATAACAGCAGCCTGAATATTGCTTCTAGCAAGTTCTACTCCTAATTGATGATTGCCGCAGCCGCTCTCACTAGCGCCCACAACCCTCCCCATTTCGTCACATACAACAGCGATCGTTTTACTGCCTCCACCATCCACACCCAAATAATATGTCAATTATATTCTCTCCCATGCGAATACTTGGTTTTGGAGGCTATTCTCTTCTCGCCATGCATGCAAACTAATCGCTTAAGCATGAACAATAGAGAATATAGCCTCCAATCCCACTGCTGCAGTTGAAGCCAGCTTGCCTGTAATTAAAACCACTATTTTTTTAATTTGCTTACGTTTTCTTGCCACTTCTCTGTCTTGTATTTCAAAAGCTTCTCATAACCAGCTTGCTGTGCATCGGCTTCAGCCTTATCCAAAATTTGATTAACTTCTGCATCGGAGGATGCATTCATAATCGCTTTCGCTCTCGACTTCTCATAGATGGAGAATACGCTTGAACCAACGATGCCCTCATCTGTATCTCCAGCAGGGTCCAAGTTAACGAACTCTGTCGTATCGAGCTGCGTTTTCCACGTAATTTCCGATTGCCAGTACGTTTCCCAGCTCCGTTTCTCCACAGGCAGCGTAGATTCAAACTTCATCTTCGAGTTGTCTACATATACCGTATTTCCTACCCATTGAAAGTTAACGATTGAAGCCATTAATGCCTCGCGCTCTTCCACGTCATTTACAAACTTATCGGTGAACAATGGCGCTTCATCAGCATCCACTCCATCCCAATAAATCCCCTCTGGTCCCCACATACTAAGGCGCTGTCCTTCTGGACCCGTGAACCAATCCAAAAATGCGAAGATCGCTTCTGGGTTTTTGGCCGCTTTCGTAATGACACTGACGTTCCAGCCTAGCTGCTTGTAATCGCCAGGGAATATTTTGTTTTTATCAAGTCCCGCTTTATGAACCGGCCATGTAATGAAATACCCCGCACTTGGGTCCTTGGCCGCCAATAGCGCATTGCCCTTCGCACCATACTCCGTCGGGCTGGAAGCCGCGTAAACTGCTATTTTTCCCGTTACAATCTTCTGCTCGACCTGCTCTGCCTTTTGCGTAAAGCTATCCTGCGAAATCAGTCTTTCACGGTATAATCTGCTTGCGTATTGAATCGATTCCCGGTAGACAGGATCTGTAAAGATCGATACCAGCTTATCGCCTGACGGTACAGCCATCATTGCATTGTACGTATAAGGACGGTTTTCAGCAAAAGCGGATGCCATAATATCGATACCCGAAGCGCTTTGTCCTACTTCCAGAGGGACTACATCCGGATATTTCTCTTTCACCAGCTTCAAGTAAGCATAAAGATCGTCCGTCGTTTCCAAGCTCGGTTTGCCAAGCTCATCATAGATCTTCTTGTTTACCAAATAACCTGCATTGCCATTAGGCTGCGTCGTATACCAGTTCGGAAACTGATACAGCTTGCCGTCGGAAGAGCGAAGCATATCAAGCGTAGCCTCACCAGCCCATTTCTTTAAATTCGGATATTTATCTAAGTAATCGTCAAAAGCAACAAGCATTCCTTCCGAGCGCAGCTTCTCTACGTCTGCGTTGCGCTCCATCCAGATCACATCAGGCAGCTCTCCCGCTACAATCATCGTGTTGAACTTTTGTTTCGCATTGCCTCCTGAGCTGATTGGCACCACATTTACTTTCTTATTCTCCTTAATCCATTTCGTCGATAAATCGTCGCCCCAAGGAGGCATCGTATACCAATCATAATGGCCGTAAAAAGAAAACTCGAGCGGTTGATCCCCCAGCACAAACGCAGCTTTACTTGAATCCGGCTTGTTGTCGGTTCCTTCCTTTACCCCGGAATTCGCACCATTATTGCTTGAACATCCTGTTAGTGCAAGTACAACGACAAGTGTGATTGACAATGCTGCATGAAAAGCTTTACTGAATTTAGCCATCGCTTAAACTCCCTTCTGCTTGTCTATCTATGGTTAAAGCTGACGCTTTAAACCCTTGGTTATTCCTTCAAAGAACCAACGAGAACACCCTTCACGAAATACTTTTGCACAAAAGGATACACACATAAAATCGGAACGGTCGCCACCATCATGGTTGCCATGGATAACGACTTTGAAGTTACCGCCTTCATTGCACTCATTCGGCCTTGTGCCGCTGAATCCATTTGGGACATTTGTTCCAGCATAATATTGGAGTTCAATATTTGCTGCAGCTTCGTTTGAATCGGCAATAGGTTAATATCTGAAATATAAAGACTCGGTGAAAACCAATCATTCCAGTGATACACCGCCGTGAACAACGAAAGCGTTGCAATGACAGGCCCCGATAGAGGAAGAACAATGCGAAATAGAATACCCCAGTTGCTGGAGCCGTCAATTTGTGCCGATTCCTCGAGTCCATTCGGTATGCCAAGAAAGAAGGTTCGGAAAATGATCATGTTCCATACACTGATAATTCCCGGTATGATCATAACCCAGAACGAATTCATCAAATGAAGTTCACGAATGAGCAGGTAGCTTGGAATTAAGCCGCCGCTAAAGTACATGGTCAACACGCAAAAGATCATGTAATACTTTCGTCCAACTAAATTTCGCTTACTCATTCCGTAAGCAAAAATCGCTGTTGCTGCAATGGATAGGAGCGTACCTATGACCGTACGAAGAATAGAAATAATAAATCCATCTATAAGTCGTTTGTCCTTGAAAACGACCTCATAATTGTCTAGCGAGAAGACGCGCGGCCAAAATGTAATTCCACCGAGCATCGTATCGGTTCCCGCATTAAAGGAAATCACTGCAGCATTCCAGAATGGATAGAAGGCTGTGAAGCCTAACACAAACAATAGAAAATAGTTGACTGCCATAAATGTTTTGTCGCCAAAGGATAATTTCATCGTTTCGCCGCCCTTTCTCTCTTTACCACAAGCTGTTGCCTGATCGGCGAGCCAAATAGTTTGCTCCTGCTAATAAGCCGACGCTAATAATTGCTTTGAATAGACCGGCAGCCGTTGCATAAGAGAAACGGGAATTTTGAATACCCAGCCTATACACATAAGTATCGATAACATCACTTACGTCGCGCAGCACCGGGTTTCCAGCTAGCAGCAAAATATCTTCAAATCCGGCATTCAACAGGTTGCCAATTGCTAATATCGAGAACACAACAACAACGGGCATAATCGATGGAATCGTAATCGTAACAATTTGTCTCACTCTGCTGGCTCCATCAATTGAAGCCGCCTCATACAAATGCGGGTTAATGCCTGCAATAGCAGCTAAATAAACGATAGAAGCAAATCCAATTTCCTTCCAAACACCGGTTGTGACAAGGATCGCCCAGAAATACTCCGGCAAGGATAAGAAATTGATTGGCTCTTTAATGAGATTCACGGATTCCAGCAGCATATTTAAGCTTCCGTTATCGGTGGATAACATCGATATAACGAAGCCCGATACGATAACCCATGACAAGAAATGAGGCAAATAGCTAACCGTCTGAATAATTCGTTTAAACGTACGGTTATTAATCTCATTCAGCATCAGTGCCAATACGATTGGCGCTGGAAATCCAATACCCAGCTTCAGCAAACTGATGACGAGTGTATTTCGCATAACCACCCAAAACTCAGGAGCATTAAAAAACATTTCAAAATGTTTAAACCCTACCCACGGACTGTGCATGAACCCTTTGAAAATGCTGTAATCCTGAAAAGACATCAGCACCCCATACATGGGAATGTAGTTAAAGACAAAAATGAAGAGCAACGCTGGTATAACCATGAGCTGAATATCCCATTGTTTGATAAAGCGTTTCGTCTGCCCGGGCTGCTTGTACACATGCTGTTTGGTTTGTAGATCTGTTCGCAGCATGCTCCCCCCCTTTTTTCTAATGTTAGTTAAAGTAACATAAATGCGTTATCCATTCGTCATGTGTTTATTTTATCTTTTCCGCTGTGTTGATTCTCCTCTTAAACGATTGATAACTAACACTATCTTACTGTTTCCATATGATTTAGCCTCTTGCGATTTTCGGGCAGGAGCCAATGTGCTTCTTAAATAAACGGTTGAAATTAGATAAGCTGCGAAAACCGCATTCCAGTGCGATTTCTGTAATTTTCATATCGCTGGTTTCGAGCAGCATGACGGCATGCTCTAAGCGAATATGAATCAAATAAAGCAGCGGAGGCGTCCCTACTGTACGCCGGAAAATATCGCTAAAACGGGAGGGGCTTAAGTAAACAAGTCCTGCGAGTTCCTCAAGCGTCCATGGATATGCAAAGTTTTTTTGCATGTCGTAAATGACCTTGCGCATTTTGTCCAGCTGCCTTGCGCCGATGCTGTCCTTTCCCCGATTTAACCCCTCTCTGCGGAAGTAACGATTTACGCATGCATGAAAGCGGATTAAATTTGAATAAACCAAAGAACCGTAAGAGGTTTGCTCCTGATCATGCTCATCCTGAATTTCAAGAAGCAGGCTTCTAAGCTCGTTCATATGAGGCTCATTGCGGTCCAGCAAATTAGTGAAATGGACCCCCATTTCCTTATAGGGATGCAAAATTTCTGAATCATAACGGACAATATTTAGCAGCCAAGACGCATCAAAGCAGATCACTTGCATGACCAAATCCTTCGTTTCGTAAGCGCAGTGCAAATCATTCGAGTTAATAAGCAAAATATCACCCTCTTGAAACTCAAACGTTTGCCCGTTAATGATGTAATAGCCGGTTCCTGATTTAATTAAATTGATTTCAAGCACATCATGCCAATGAAGCTTCTGATAGGTCGCGTTGACGCCTATCGTTTCCAATACTTGAATGGGATAATGCTTAGCCAATATGAGCTTTTCTTTCGGAATATCCATATTTAACAACTCTGTCATAAAAACCACTCCTCAGCATGAAAATGAGCTTCACAAAGCATGTAAATGACATAAAACTAACATAAGATTAAACAATTAAAAACCTTTTTTTATTCATGTTACAAGATTTGCAACCGAATAACCTCACATAAAAGATACATATTTACAAAATAAAAATACCTCATTCCCCTTATATTTAAAGGAATGAGGTATTTTCTATATTGACAACGATAATTACATAATAACTTAAGCTCGCGGAAGGGTAACGGTAACCGTTGTTCCAACTGCCCGCTTGCTTTGAATAGCGATACTGCCTTGATGCAAAGCCACCAATTTCTGCACGATAGAGAGTCCAAGCCCGCTGCCTGAAGTAGCATCATTGCGAGCTTTGTCCGCCTTATAGAAACGGTCAAAAATGAATGGGAGATCATCCTCTGATATGCCTGTTCCCTGATCTTCGATGACAACAGTAATGACGTCGCTCTCCACTATTTTAATGCTGATCGGCCTTCCTGCATCCGAAAACTTAATGCTATTGGCAATCAGGTTTAACCACACCTCATAGAGCAATTCTTGATCAGCATGGATCGTCGTATCCGGCAGCTCAAGCTCCAAATACAAATTTTTCTCCGACCATTGCCACTCGAGTGTAATTAACAGCTGGCGCAGCTGTTCGTCTAATCGAAAGTTTGTCTTATGGAGCGGCTTATTATCCTTGTCGAGCGCAGCAAGTGTTAGAAGCTGCTTGCTCATGCGGGATAGACGTTTGCTTTCTTTTTCTATAATGGCCATATAGCTATCCGTCTGCTCCGGCGTCGTTTCCTTATCGAGCACAGCCCGGGCTAATCCCTGCATAGATGTAAGCGGCGTCTGAAATTCATGCGAGACATTCGCCACAAATTCTTGCCGCATCTGATCCAGCTGCTTAATCGCCACCGACATCACCGAGAAGTTGCGTGCCAGCTCGCCGATCTCATCCTTGCGCGAGAGCTGYAGCCCCGCTTCAAAATCACCTGCAACGATCTTTTTCGTTGCTCTCGTAAGCTCATTGACTGGCTTCACAATGAGGCGTGATAAGAACACAATTAACAGCAAGCTGATGACGAAGGTAGCACCGATCAATATCGCTGCAATAATACGTATTTCGCCAATTTGCTGCTGCAAGTCAGGGCGGATAAACAGCGCTGCATACCCATCCTGCGTCTGAACTCTCATACCCGCTGTGTTCAAAACACTATTTTTGAAATAAGAGAACAGCTCCAGCCGTCCCTTCTGCTCCTCCAGCCCCCGATAAATAGCTCCGTCCAGCACCGATTGCATTTGCTGCTCGCTCAGCTTTCCATGCTTGAACGGCGAGCCGTAGGCTTGTCCTTGCAAATGGTCATGAACCAAATAAATTTGAAAGCCAAGTGCTGCAATATGTGTCAGATAGCTATCCAGATCCATTTGCGGATTTTGCTCATATTGGGTGCTGATGTTTTGAGCGATCGCGATCATTTTTTGCTCATTGCTGGATTGCTGATTATTTTGATAGTACAGCCCCGTAAATAGCAAGCCTAGAATGAGGCTAATCATAGCAACCATCACAAACGTGAACACAATTCGAACATACAGCGACTTCATCCCTCATGCACCTCCAGCTTATAGCCGAGACCCCTGATCGTTGTTATCGTGAAATCGTCCTGACAATCCGCGAAGCGCTCGCGCAGCCTTTTAATATGAACATCAACCGTGCGGCTGTCTCCTTTAAAATCCGCGCTCCAGATGAGCTGAATAAGCTGTTCCCGTGTATAAATGCGGCCTGGGTGGCTTGCAAGCTGTGACAGCAGCTCAAATTCCCGCAGCGGCAGGGTAATCACTTCATCACCTATTTTAATTTCATAGCCTCTTCGATCAATGGAGACGTTCCCGAGCTTAATAACCTCAGAGGATACAAGGCGATAGCGGCGCAGCAGCGCTTTTATACGAAACAAAAGCTCCTTTGGCTCAAACGGCTTAACTAAATAATCGTCCGTCCCGGAGTCAAACCCCTGCTCCTTGTCCTCCATCTCCGCTCTTGCAGTCAGCATCATAACGGGAATGTCATAATGCTCTCTGATTTCGCGGCACAGCTCGTACCCATTTTTACCGGGCATCATAATATCGACGACAGCAAGATGCACCTGTTCATTCTCAAGCAAGATGGACGCTGCTTGTCCATTTTCCGCTTCGAGAACGACATAGCCGTCTTTGCCCAAAACAAAACGCAAAAGTTCCCGGATGGAAGGATCATCATCTACAATTAACACATGCATTCTCATTGGCTTGCTCCCTACAAATGATCATATTTATCATAGCTGTTTCCATTATACTCCTCCATGCACGCGAAGCGAAAACACCTGTATTCGAGAGCAGCAAACGCATCTCCTACAGGTGTCTTTTCACCTATCTCTAAGACCCGAATCATTTTAATATCTAACCGAACCCGTGCCTATTCTTGCCGCAATGCCGAGCTGTTCGGAACCACTTCCCCCATCCCACCAAACGTCCCTAACGTTTAAGCCGCGCAAGTATTCATAATCTGGATGTACCACAATATCCTGCAAGTAGGCAGATATAGAGGCATTCTCATAGCGCATGCGATTCAGCGCATTAATAATATCTTGGCCGGATTCAATGCCGATGCCATGGCCGAAATACAAATCATCATCCAGCATGATGACATTCTCCCCTTGCCATTCGGGTGTATCGGGATCATGATCAGGGTTCTTGAAATAGAGCGCGTCGCCAGGGTAGGCTTCATTTTTATCATAGGTAGTTATTAAGCTTAAATCACGGTCGTATTGCCAGTCTCTTAAAAACAGGTTTTTAAAATAAGCGTTGAACACGGCATCGCCAACCGTATCAAGCACTGCTTTATAAAAGATAATGATAATAGCGCCTGCGCATTCAAAGCCGTACAAATGTCCATTTTCAAAAATATCGTTAATGCCAACCGAAGGCAGTACGCCTCCCTTTAGCTGAAAGCCGCCGTTTTCCGTACGCGTCCAGTATTGCTCATTGCATTTTGACCCTGCAAAGGTCGCAAAGCTCACTCCACTGGCATATAGCGCTTTGGCTGCTTCAACCGTATGCATGCGCGTTTTCAGCTCAAATTCGAGCGCATCAACCGATGGATAGCGATAGACAACCTGGCTCTTCTGCTTCTCTTGCAGTATTTTTCGTTCAATCTCCGATAACGTCAAAGGATTAATCGAAAACGTAGGACTACCCGCAACAAGTATCACCTTAGTTTTCCTCCATTTCATTCCAAATCGATTAGGTTATTGTACGTATAAATTGAAAAAATGTGAGTATGGATGCGGAATAGGGACGCTGCAAATGTTGTCGAATACACAATCAATCTTCTGTTCATTGTCAGATCATGGTATAATTTGGTCATTATCTTGAAAGAAGGTAATTAAGCCTATGAGCTATTATTTCAACATTTGCTCTACTGCCAAGTATCAAGAGGCCTACATCACTTTTTTGCTGGAACATTTCGTGCAGCTAAACCTGCCTTATTCCTTTCCTGTCTCTCTCAGCTACCTTTCAAGCCCGCTGTTTATGGAGAAAGAATCTATATTATTACGCAATCCCGATGATGAAATCATAGGCGCAATTGGGTACATACACGGTACCGGAGATCAAAACTATGAAAATGAGCATATCGTTCAGATTCAGACGGTTTTTATTAAGGAAAGCTATCGAAGCACCCGATTGTTTCTCCAAGCTTCACAGTTTCTCGCTCAATACTTAGCGCAGTTGAAACAGCCTGTTACAGAGCTTCGGTTCTGGATACCCGCACAGCCGAATCTTCAGCGCCTTTGCGCGAAGTCAGCCAGGAAAGTGGCGGTTCAGGATTCGGATCATGGCGTTATTGAAGAGTATGTTATGGAGTTCACCCATTGGCACGATGATGTGATGAAATACCCTCATGAAATTTATTTTTAAGCTCAGAAGGAGCACAATCCGTCATGGTATTTATTGTTCTTAAGCATTTAGCAGGCTATATGCGTGCCTACAAGCCTCTGGCTATATTTTTTTTCGTTACGCTATTTTTGGATCTCATCTTCATTTCATTAGCTCCATTGAGCTTTCAATTTCTAATCGACAAAGCCATCCTTCCCAAGGACCTGCATGCCTTTTCTCTTATCATCATCATTCTGGCGGCTAGCGGCATCTTCTGCCTCAGCGCTGGCGTTTTCAGCGATTATGCTCTTGCCAAGCTGAGTGCAAGGGTGCAGCAGGATTTGCGCAAACAATTATTTGAGCATATGCAGCAAGTGAACCTCGCTTTCTTCCAGAAGACGCGCTCAAGTGAGTTGCTCTCCTATTTCACAGTCGATCTTCCTGCCATTGAGCGAGCAATGAACGCAATTCTGACGGTAGGAATACAATCTTTTTCCGTTGTAGTCATTAGCACCGCGGTTTTATTTTATTTGCAGTGGAGTATGGCACTAGCTATATTGTTTGGGGCAGCCCTTATTTTTGCCGGTCCTTACTTGCTGGGCGCTCGCGCTCAAGCCATTAACGTCGCTCATAAGGAGCAACTCGATCATTTAACAGGCGACATACAGGAAAACATTAGAGCGCAAAAAGTAGTCAAAGGTTTTAATCTCCAGCAGGCGATGACACATAAATTTGTGGGCAGACTGCAAACGATGTATCTCATTCACTATCGAAAAAATGTGATTAACGCTCAGCTGGAGCGAATTCCGCTGATCAGCTTACTCCTGATCAATTTATCCATTATTGGGCTTGGCTCTTATCTCGCACTTCACGGGCATATTACGATCGGGGCTTTGGTTGCCTTTTTCACGATGTATACTTCAATGGGAAATTCCGTTTTTAATTTAACCGCAACGATTCCAGTCTTCACGGATGCTTCCGTCAGCATCGAGCGAATGAATAAGCTGCTGCAAGCGCCTAAGGAAACAACGGGTAAAGCACTTATGACGAGCCCCCTAAATCATTTGCCGGATATTCGCTTTTCAGACGTTTCCTTTCGCTATAACGAGGAGCAGGAAGCACTGAAAAAGATTAATTTACATATTAAAGCTGGAACAACGGCTGCATTCGTAGGCTCTAGCGGCTCTGGCAAGAGCACGCTCGTACAGCTGGTGCTGGGCTTCTATGACCCGAGTGCAGGTCAACTCGAAATCAATAGTATTCCCATGCAGGAACTAAGTCGAAGCTCTTACCGAGATCAGCTCGGGGTTGTATTTCAAGATAACTTTCTCTTTCGAGGTTCCATTATGGACAATATTCGCATCAGCAAACCAACGGCAACGAGGGAAGAAATCATAGAAGCTGCCAAACAAGCTGAAATTCATGTGTTCATCATGACGCTGCCAAATGGTTACGATACGCTGGTGCTGGATGATGGGTCTAATTTGTCTGGAGGACAGCGGCAGCGGCTCGCCATTGCTCGCGCGATATTAAAAGATCCCCAACTATTATTGTTGGATGAAGCTACCTCTGCGCTAGACCCGATAGCTGAGGCATCTATTAACCGTACATTTAGGGATTTGTCACGCAATCGAACCGTAATAACCGTTACGCATCGTTTATCTTCTATAACAGGTGCAGATTGCATTTTTGTGTTTGATAAAGGTGAGCTGGTCGACATTGGGACTCACGAGGAAATGCTTGCACGCGGAGGCTATTATAAAGAATTATGGGAAAAGCAGAATGGTATGCTGATTTCAAATAGCGGGCAGGAAGCTGATATTGATGAGGAAAGGCTCGCAAAGCTTCCTTTCTTTCAAGGTATTGATAACGAAGTACTGAAAGAAATTAGAAGTCTGTTCAACACGGAGACATTTAGCGCAGGCCAACCTGTCATTCATGCCGGAGATCAGGGTGAGAAATTTTACTTAATTGCACGCGGCCGGGTTGAAGTATCACGCAAGGACGCAAATGCGATTGATGGAAAGCTTCGACTTGCCATATTAGAGGACGGAGACCATTTTGGTGAAATTGCTTTGCTTAACAATGTGCCGCGTACAGCCGATATCACAGCCATTACGCCTTGCGTGTTCCTTACCTTGCAGCGGAAAGGGCTTCATTATGTGTTATCTAAACATCCTGAAATCAATAATCGAGTCAGGCAAACGCTGAAGGAACGAAAATAGAAGGAGGTTGCTTATCGATGCTTGCGCAGTACCGCGTTTGTAAGAATGATGCTGATTTAGCACAGTATGCCCTATATTTCATCAGGCATCGCACCGATTTCAGCAGCAAGTTTTCGCTTCCGGATACCTTATATCATATTTTACAGTCTCTACAGCAATCCAAAGTAATGCTAATCCTAAGCCTAGAGGGCGACACGATTGGATGGGCGCATTATAGATATTTGTCTACGGAATATGAGCCTGTTCGCGAAGGGGAAATTGCTTTCGTAGATTCCGTCATTATAAACGACGCCTATCGAAGCGGCCGATTGTTCATTAACGGCTTTCGTTTTCTAGCAAACCATATCGCCGCTGAGAATCCGAAGGTCAGGACATTTGAATTTCACGCGCTTGCAAGCCATGCCTATCTGAACAGACTTTATTCCAAATTTGCGACTATAGTAGGACAAAGAGATGGGTACCATGAAATAGAAAATGCCTATTCCACTGATTTCAACCAACTTCTTCACTACTTAAATCGAACAAAAAATGACAATTGACGCCACTTTATTCCATATGTTACTGTAAATATATTCTATTATTAAAGGAGGTCTTTACATGTATCCACCAAGAATAAATGCAAACAATAAAACCGACCGCAAACCACTTCAATTTTCAAACCTGCTTAAGCTGAATGAACAAGCTAGAGTAACTACTGCGAAGTAATCGTTATAGGCAGCAAAAGAGCCATCCACCTTTGTAGGTAGACAGCTCTTTTTTTATTGCTTATTAGTTGGACAATCCGCCGCTTGCTGCACCCGCTCCGCTGGAGCTGTACGAATCGGAATATTCCGTGTTTGTTTTATCCCATACATCCTCATATGCTGGATTCCGCTTGAACTCGGCTAACGCATAGGAGCAAGAAGGAATAATCCGTCTCCCCTTCTCCCTAGCCTCTTCTACTACAAAATCAAGCAGCTGCCGCCCCAAATGCTGGCCGCGATAGTCGCCATCCACATAAGTGTGGTCAATGACCCAGGTATCTACGTCGACCATCGTGTAAGTGATCTTACCGATCGTTCCTTTGGTTGTTGTCAGAACGTAGCTGTTGCCTTGCTTTTGTGCCAATATTTCCTCTTCTACTTCGCCATACAAGTCTCTATCTGTATCCATTGTTGCCTGCACCTCCTAGAAAGCTGTTAGTTATAGCTTCTTATGGTCAAGCTATCGGTCTACTACTTCTTACCCCGATAGAGGAACAATGAATCGTATGGGCAATCTATTTGCTATTTTCCGAATAGGAATTAGGCGCATCCTTCACCATGTATAACACTAGTTCATCATCGACACGAACCATGCTGCCGGGCTTCACAATGACATTCTCGTACGAAATTCCTCTACCGTCAGGAATATAACCTCTGCGAGCGTAAATGCGCTGTGCACTGCCATAGCTAGGGTAGAGCCCTACACCGATGCCAACAATTCCGTATTTTTCAAATGCGATCTGCTCAATGCCATCCATCAAAGCATTTCCAATCCCCTTGCGCCGCAAGGCTGGGATCACATCAAAATTGTTTATTTCAGGAATGTTGTTTTGCTGAAAATAGGGATAATACGATTGTGACAGCAGATGCAGCCATCCAGCGAACTGACCCTTGTAGAAAGCGACAAGGGTGACGCGCTGTCCCGTTTTATTTTCTTCCCAGCATCTTGCAATATAATCTAATCGCTTACTAATATCTTGATGTTCAATCGCATGGAAAATGACATTGACATCATTACTTTCCATCGCTCTTATTTGCATGTCTTCACGCATTCGATCATCCCCTTACTCTTCTGCTGCTTCCATATTTTCTTCTTCCCATAACAATCTCATTTCCGCTGAAACCGCAAGCAAATGCTGTAGACTGCCTTGCGCTTCTATTTTCCCATTTTTCATGACGATAATATGATCGGCACGTTGCAAAGCGGCTTTGCGGTGGGAAACAATGAGGCATGCCGCATGCGGCGTCTGTTCCACTCGTTCCCAAAGCAGTTTCTCTGTCGTCACATCCAGCGCACTCGATAAGTCGTCAAATACGAGCAGCTCCGGCTCACGAACGAACATGCGGGCAGCCGCTGTACGTTGTGCTTGACCGCCAGACAGCTTCACGCCGCGTTGTCCAATCATCGTTTCGAGTCCATGCTCAAGCTGCAAAATATCTTTGTCCAGCACAGCGGTGTGAATGRCTTTCTGCGTGCGGCTTGGTATATCTGGCATACCAAGCAAAATATTTGTTTCAAGCGTTTCGCTAAACAAATTAGGAACCTGCGAGGTATAGGCGCTGCGCGGCGGAACAAAAAATGAATCCGGATCTGCTACTCGCTCGTCATTCCACCAAATTTCTCCCGCCTGAGGAGGCAGCAGCCCAAGCACAGAGCGGAGCAGCGTTGTTTTGCCAGAACCTATCCGCCCCGTTACAACGGTGAAGCTGCCTCTTGTCAGCTCCAGGCTTATATCTTCAATTCCTCTGCCGGAATCCTTATACCGATAGCTGAGTCCCCTTACTGAAAGCGTACGAAATGGAGCCTCCTCCTGCTCCTTTGAAGCGCGATGGTTTTCAGGAAATGCACCGCCCAGCTGCAATTGGGTATGCTCTGTAAGCTTTTCGGTTGATGCGCCTTGCAGCAGCTGCACCATTCGCTTAAACGAAATGCCTGTTTGCTGCAGCGTAGCTAAAAATCTGCCAAAAAACGCAGTGAAATCGGTCACGAACGTTAAATAATAGACGAATAATGCAAAGTCGCCAACGCTCAGCTCCGAGCGCTGCATAGCAGAAGCGCCCAGCAGCAAAATAAATCCTGTTCCTATATTCACGATATTAGAAAATACCGAATCAAGTATAGAGGTGAATAATCGATCCTTAAGCGCAGCCTGCCTGCGCTGCCCATTCAATAAGCGAAGTCTGTCGATAAACCGTTTTTCCGCGCCAGCAAGTTGAATKGCCTGCACCGAGCTGAACATTTCACCGACCATACCCGTAACTTTGCCCGTCGCATCGCGGCTGGTGGCACGGTAGGCCTGCAGGCGCTTGGAAGCAAGCTGGGTGACTGATACAACGAGTATAAGCGGCAGAAATACATAACAAGTAATGCTGACGTTAACCCGCAGTAAAATGAAGATTGCCGCTGCCGCAAATAACAATTTGCCAATGAAATCAAGCGTCCAGCTGATGGCATCCTCTGCTTGATTGGCATCGTCGCGAAATTGTGTGACGGCTTCGCCTGGCGAGATCGGAATGGCCGCCGCTGCCGGCTGACGCAAGATCCAGCGCAGCATGTTCCACCGAAGCAAAGAGCCCATACTAAAGCGGTGAATCGTATCCGTCAAAGCACCCGCATAAATCGTGACGATTCTCGCAACAGCTACAGCCATTAACAAGATGGCTAGATTTGATGCGCTAAGCGACCAGCTGGCATGACCTGTGAGCGAATCAAAAAATTGCTGAATGATTAAGCCGGGCAGCAACGGGAATAGATGAATGGTTGCCCAAAGGATAGCATTGGCAGAATAGAGAACCGGGCGATAACAAATAAGCCGCCACATGGCTTGCACCGTTGTCATTTCTTTGCTGTTCATACAAGCACCTCCACAGCGCCGGTTTGCAGTAATTGGTATAGCCTTGAGCTTGGATCAGCCGCTAATTGCGATCTATTGCCGGATTCCACAGGCGTTCCTGCATCTAAAATAAGGATGTCATCTGCTCGTTTAATTGTTGCAAGCCGGTGGGCAATAATAATGGCAGTGCGCCCTTCAAGCAGTTTATCGATCGCTCTCTCAATATGCGCTTCCGTAGCAGGATCGAGCCTTGAAGTCGCCTCATCAAGAATGACGAGACCCGGATTAGAGAGAAAAGCACGGGCAAATGCAAGCAGCTGCGCTTCTCCTGCCGACAAACCGCTTCCTCCTGAGGCCAGCTGAGTATCAAGCCCTTCGCCAAGTGAAGCTAACCAGGCACCCAGCCCTAAATCTTCTAATACATCATGCAGCCGCTCATCCGAAATCGTTGGATCGTAAAGCGTGAGATTATCTCGCACGGTCGCTTGAAACAGCTGAATATTTTGAGATACCATCGCGATTCGGCCTCTCAGGTCAGCTAGCGTATAATCCCTAATATCTGTACCGCCCAGCTCAATAGACCCTGCTTTCACATCATAGAAGCGAACAAGCAGTCTGGCCAACGTACTTTTACCGCTTCCCGTTCGTCCAAGCAAACCGAGCACTCTACCGGGTTGAAGATTAAAATCGACATCGTGGAGCACTCGCTCCCCGTCCCCGTCCTCACCTGTGTAAGCGAATGAGACATTCGAAAAGCTTACTGAAAGCGCGCCTTCAGGCATATCAGCCGCTATCTCTTTCTCTTTTAGCTTCGATTCCGTAGCGAATAGCCCGCTAACCCTTATAATACTAGCATCCGCTCGTTGTAAATCTTGAATTTGTGTACGGATTTGCTCAAGCGGATGATTGAGCAGCTCGGTATACGTAAAGACCAAATAAATCGTGCCAAGGCTCATCGAATCCGTTGTCCACAAATATGCGCAATATAATAACGCAAGTGATCGGCCAAGCGTAAATACAAAAATAGTGGATACCCACATCGAATATCCGCCTATGCTTGCTTTCAGCGTAATCGGAAATATTTTGCGGAGCAGTCCATGAAATCGCCTCATCACAAACTCGCTTGCTCCATTTGCACGTGTATCCTCTGTTCCCGCCAAATGCTCGCCAACAAACCCATAAAACTCCGCCTGCACTTCGCTTGATTTCACCCAAAAAGGCGAAAAAGCCGTTCGTATTCGTTGAAGCACGAATATCGTCAATACAACGAACACCGTCATGCCTGCTCCTAAGCGCCAATCCTCGCGAAACATCAACACGAGTACACCAGCTATGAGCAGCAGATTCGCAACCAGCACAAATATGAAATTGGAGAAAAAATGCGACAGCTCATTCACATCGCCATCGATCCGCTGAATTAATTCACCGCTCGTTCTCTCCTTATGAAAGCTCTGATCGAGGTGCAAGCAATGCTTCGCCAAATCACCTCTTAGCTCATTCGTTGCTGTCCAGCCGACTTGTTCTCCAATATAGCCTGAGGAAACGCTAGCGAGTTGATGCAGTAGCGCAACTGTAATAAACAGCAAAGCGCTGCCGATAAGATCATTAATCTGAATGCCAGGCTGCAGCGCGCTATCAATAAAATGCCGTATAATTTGCGGATTCCAAAGCTGCAAACCAATGCTGGCAAGCAGCAGTACAGAGAGCAGAACGAGCTTTTGCCGCTCATGCTTTAAATAAGTGCTTAACAGTCTCCAATATTGTTTAATGGGGATATTCATTTTCGATTGCCTCCAAACACACCATCCATATATTTCATATTTATCTTAAAATGAGGAGAGGACTGGTGGCAAGGTAAAGAACAGTTATAGCCGCTTAGCACAGAAAACGATTATTAAAGGTTATAACGGGTAAGGGGCTAAAGAGGAAGCGAAAGGATTCCGCCGTTTCTATCTGAGGATGTAGATTCAAGCGGCTACTAACAAGAAAAAGCTAACGCTTTAAATACGCGTCAGCTTTTTGTTTACTGCTATTTTTGCATATAATCACACAAATCCAGTCTTATCCCTTTAACAAACCAGCCTTGATTAATCCGTTGCGAATCCCCTGATCATCCACATGCGTTGTTACATAATCTGCGAATGGCAGCAGGTCTGGATGCGAGTTGCCCATTGCGATGCCTAGGCCCACTGTCTCCAGCATTTCAATATCATTCAAGCCATCGCCAAAAGCGACCGCATCGGCAGTCGTATAGCCGAGTTTCTCGAGCAATGCCTCAATCCCTTGAGCTTTGGAGCCGCCTGCGGGAAGAACATCAATCGCTTGAGGGTGCCAGCGAATAAGCTTCAGCTCGTCATGCAGTCCATCATATAGATGCTCGTCATGGCTCTCACAGTGTAGAAATACTTGGAAGATATCATCCGTTTTCCAAAATTCCGGGTTATAGCCTGGCAGATCTACCTTTAATGAATTTACCGAATCTATAATAAAGGGATGATCCTCTTTGTCCGCAAAAAAGTTATGCTCCCCTTCAAATACGAGTCCATGATTATGCTCAGCTGCAACCTTTACAAGTCGCTCCAAACGGCCTTTTTCGATCTCTCGTCTATATAGAGGAGTTCCTTTGTACACAACATATCCGCCGTTTAGACATACGAATGACTCGATGCCAAGCTGCTCAGCAAGCGGCTTTATAAAGTAAGGCGCTCTTCCTGTTGCAATAACCGGCTCCACTCCACTTTCCTTCAGTTCCGCAATAGCTTTGATCGTATCTGCCGGAATTTCCTTATGCTCATTAATCAGCGTGCCATCGATATCAAAAAAAACGATTTTATACCCCATTCTCTGTTCTCTCCTATCCGTAGTCGCAGACGTATGACGCCTGTCCTTTTTATACAGTATAAAGAATTAAGCCATGAAAAGAAATCTTTCGCCTTATTTTGCAAGCTCGACCCGCCATTAAAAGCCTTGCCTCACAGCACGCAGCGTGCAGCATGCAGCATAACATGTAAAATCTAACGGACATAGAATCCGCTATTTCATGAAATATAGGCAAAAGTGGCGGGGTAACGGACATACGATACGCTAATCGGGCGGATTAGGTTGTTAAATGAGCTTTTTAACCCAAATAAGGGCCTATATGTCCGCAAGCTTAGCAATTAATGGGGAATTTCGCAAAATAACGCATCTCATGTCCGTTGACCTTATTGTTGTTAAGAGCTTCGACAAGCGTTTACCGAATTCAACAAAAAGAACCACCAGCAGCTGCTGGTAGTTCTCAATTAATAAAACAAAATGATTGATCTTTTAATGATCAATCATTTTTAGGCTCTGGAGGCTTTCTTGTCAGTCTGGAAATACTTACACTATTCTCTTTTCACATCGATTACCTGGAAACATAAACTGAACTTTTATCGTTTAGTAGGTAATCCCTTACATAAAACGAGGAGGAAATCCAATTGTTTAGAATGGCCTTGTTCATGATGTCCATTATAATAGTTGCTTCGGGCTGTACAGTGGCTGATGATGAACCCAAAAATTACGAGAGCTTTTCCTCGGAAACATATTACATGTGGATCATGTATCACTAACAAATGGATCCTCAGGAGAAAAAAAGTCTGTCCGTGATGCAGTATAAATTAAAGAGTGGCTGCAATCTATACAAGACCTAGAACTTATTCCTTCTTCAGATCAGAGTAAGAAAGATGGTTTTCTTTATTCGATCGATTTGTTTGAAGGTGATGACAAAAAAATGTCTTTTACAACCAACTCTGTTGATGGAAAATACTATATAGCCAGCCCAATACTTACTGACTCTATAAAGGTTTTTTTCGAGAAGCATTAAATTAACACAGCAATTACGAATGAGCCGTTAGAGTTAGTCGTAGATTTAATATCTATATATCTAAAACCATATCGTTACCAACCATAATCCAGTTCCTTGCCCGTCTCAACAAAGGTTTTCAAATTGCTTAGAATCATCCACCACTGACTATCCGTCGTTGGAATCGAAGGATGGTCTTCAGTAAATTGGTCATTAACCAAAATTAGCTTCGTCGTAGCCCCAACCTCTTCTAGCGTAAAAGTGATCCTTGACTCCAACTCTGCATGATTCGACCGATAAGAAGGACCTGGATGCTCCAAAAAGCTAAGTATTTTGCTTGGCTCATATGCTAAAATAGTACCATAAATATGAACGGTTTCATCGCCTTCCGTACCTGGCCCAACATATTTAAGCGATGAGCCTACTTCGAAAGTTGATTCAATAATACAGCCAAAAAATGTTTGACGCGTTCCCTCAGGCGATACGAATGCATCCCATACCTTCTCGGGCGCTGCACCAATATAAAACTCATATTTAAACTCCATGTGTTACACTCCTTTTTCTATTTAAAATGGTTGATGTTTTCTACTCGTAGTATAAAACTATCTGCTAGGATCGTATTGTAAAAACGCGACAAATTGATCAATAGGAGTGATATAGTAATGAACACTATCGACCAAAAACGCAGTTTAGGTATTTTACAGCGGAGTGAGAGCGAGAAAAAATTTCAGCTTTCCCGTTACGCTCCTTCCGATCCTCTCCTTCCATTCATTAAGCATTACTGGATAATAAACTGGGATTTAGAAGGCCATGCTCCTTATTTTCAGGATGTCGTCCCGAATCCTTGCGTCAATCTCGTTATCGAAGACCACCAAAGCGGCATTTATGGCGTTGCCAGTCAAATGTATACGAAAAAAATTGAAGGCAAAGGACGAGTATTCGGCATTAAGTTTCAGCCTGGCGGTTTTTATCCTTTTCTAAACTCGCCTTTAGCAGAGCTTACGGACCAAGCGTTGTCGATTCAGGCTGTTTTGGGGACGGATGCTATCGCGTACGAGCAGCAGCTAAGGTTGGCAGCAGATCCTGCTTGCATGATCACACTTACCGAGGCCTTGCTTCTACGTCATCTCCCGCAGCCGGATGAGTCGATTACACTCGTCAATCAAATCATCACACGAATACACGAAGATCAAGAACTGACCAAGGTAGAGCAGCTATGCGAAACCTTCGATATTAACAAAAGGAAGCTACAGCGCCTATTCAGTCAATATGTCGGAATAACTCCAAAGTGGGTGATTAAGCTGTACCGACTGCAAAATGCGGCGGAAGCGATCGATAAGAGCACTCATTATGATTCACTTAAACTCTCAGCAGAGCTTGGCTATTATGATCAATCACATTTTATTAAGGACTTTAAATCCATTATTGGGAAAACGCCAGATGAATATGCAAAGCGACAAGCTTTGTAGTTTGCCTGCTGCTTAGCCAATTTGACTGAGGCTTGAATGATCC
>NZ_JBFTSN010000066.1:0-23936 GCF_056400045.1 Paenibacillus sp. 01L418 | reverse complement strand
TGCAGCAGCCCTTTTTATTCTTTTTACAATCAGCATTAATACGATGCCCGCTTTCGCTAGCAGCTTAGAAAAAATACCTGGACTTGGCCAACTCGTGCGTACTTTGCAGTTTAACAAAGGAAGCGCAGGTGGCGGTACAATTACGGACTCCACTGCTATTAATGTCATTTCACTCGAGAAAAAAGGCGATCTTGAGCATATTGTCATTCATTTTCAGCAAAACAATAAAGATCAGCAAATGACGAATTCTTTTAGCATAAACTATAGCCAATACCCTAATACGATGACTTTTTCAATTGGCGGTGTTAGACGATTCTCAGCCGAGAAGGACTTAGCGGAGCTAAAGAAAAGCAGTTTAATCGCGGACGCTTATCCATTAATTTCGCTCGACGACTCGCTGGTTCGCTTTAACATAACATTTAAGAGCAATGTAAGTTACGAGGTCAAGGAATATAAAGAACCGGCACAAGTTGTTCTTACGATAAAGCGGGACTCTGCAAAAACCAATCCTCCCACCGTTTATTCGCTTCGTACCGCTTCTTCCGCATTCGGAGAAACGCAAGGCATCTACGAAGAAATGTTAGCAGGCCTTGAAGGAGTACGAACGCTCAAAGATCAACAAGGGGGCTACTTCGTCGAAGCTGGATATTATAGCAGTGAAGAAGCAGCTATGGGAAAAATGCAGGAAATAGTTAAAACCTATGGCATCTCTGATCATTCGTTATACATTGAACAACGAGAAGGCATGCAATATCCCCAAGCAATTAACGCCAGATCAGACAACCAGTAATATCCAACATTTTATCCGTATATTTCCTTTGATTCTCTAAATCCGAATGTTGTATGACATTGATGTTCAAGCTCTTACATACCAATACGGATTTGTTATATAATATATTTAAGTAAGGACATGCTGTTCTTTCATAGCTTGTCCACTTAAACCTGTTTCGGAGGTAGTTGCTTACATGAAGAAGAAAAAGAAATTGAAAATGATTTACGTCTATATCGGTATCGTTGTTATTTTATTCGGTCTTATTACCGTTTTAAACAACAGTGGCAAGGTAAACGCCGTATACGACAAGCCCCTCTCCGAGCTGAACCCAGAAACACGCAAGCTGCTTAATGATCCTAACTATCAGAATATCATTTTGCCTGCTGAATTAGACAAGAAAGTGGCCGATAAGGAAGATTTCTTCGTTTACCTATTCGCTTCTGATTGTCCTCATTGCCAAAGAACGACGCCACAGCTTATGCCGCTTGTTGATGAGCTTGGAATTGACCTTCCGCAATTCAACTTAAGAGAATTCCCTAGCTATTTCAACAAATATAATGTCGAGTTTACGCCTACACTTGCTTATTTCAAAGATGGCGTTCAAATTGACAAGCTAGAGGGCGGACTTGCTGAAGAAGGAACTACCGGCTATAAACTAGATGATTTTAGAGCGTTTTTCAATAAATATTCGGGGGCTGAAACCAAATGATGAAGCGTCAGCGCCAAACGGCTGAGCAGATTACGGAGGAGCAAAAAAATTCACGCATTCGCAGCATCATGTATACTTTGCTGCTCGCATTCGCTTTTATTACTTTGCTCACCGCATGCGGCTTAGCGAACGACGACAAGGCAGGCGCTGAGCATCAACACGGTTCCGAAACATGGCAAACAACAGCATCCTATGATGAGCTGCCTGGTTTTTTAGCGGACTATACGCCGCATACGAGCGAGCTATATAAAGGAGTCCATGCTCACGCCGACATTATGAGCGGTATCACTTGTTATTGCGGTTGCTCAGATGGGTTAGCAGTTGAAACCCCGCATGACTCGCTTCTGCGCTGCTACGTTGCCGAACATCCTGCGGACGAGGGCGCTGTCACATGGACCAATCACAGTACCAGCTGCGGCATTTGTAAGAAAGAGATGGAAGAAGTAATCGCCTTAAGCAAGCAAGRCAAGACCAAGGAAGAAATACGTGCAGCCATCGATAAACTGTACAAACCAAAAAAATCAACAGATTAGTTRACGCTCATCTGCTGTATAAGTTGAAGAAGCTGTCCAACTAGGTCTACTCCGACCTTGCTGGACAGCTTCTTTTTTTCAAACATGTAATGCAACTAAGGTTTTATTTACTTATTCTTTCTTATTTGCTCCAATCAACGATTAATTTGGCCATTAATACGAGATCGAGAATATCAATGACCTTGTCGTTGTTCAAATCCCCAGATTTAACTGCATTCCAGTTGCTGTCGCCTTCCTTCGCACCATATGATTTTACGAGGATTGCTAAGTCAACGATGCTTACCTTCTCATCATTGTTATAATCGCCAGGGATATTAATAACCTCAAGTGCATGCGAGTCGCCAGCTATCGTTACTTCTTCCACACTGTCGGATAATACTGCTTTTTTCACTGTAATTTGAGTTGGGCCAGCCAAAGCTCCTGCCTTAGCTTGGAATGTGAGCTTCATCCAATCCCCATTCGCATTCGTCTGTGCCTCATTCAAATGGACTGCGATCAATCTTACTTGTCCATCCTTATCCTTCGTTTCTGGGATCAAAAATTTAGTTTCATCCATGGATACTGCTGAAACAAAGGTTAACTTGGAAGGATCATATTCAATCGTAATGTCCTCTGCCATAACGGGACCCACTACGTTTTCTAGACCGTAAGTAAGCGCAATGGAACCACCCACTGTTACTTTTGTTTCACCTTTTAAGCTGGCTTTTTCCGTCTGCTTGTCCTTCACGGTACCTGTAAAATCAATTTCACTCATGCTCGTAAAGGTGCCTGCTGCATTATAAGTGCTCTTTACAACAAATTTGATATATCTGCCGGAAATCGTTTTGTTAAGCGGTGTAAAGTCTTTATACGTACTGCCTGTCCACGATTTGCCAAAGGTGCCTGTCGCTTTATTGGCTTCATTCGCAAGGAACGCCGCGTCACTTAGATCTGACAAGCGATCAGATGCGTATACCTCAAAGTCTTTCGGAAATTCCAGCGCAGTTTGATTCATTCTGCTTGTTCTTTGAATGCCGCTCAAGCTATGGCTATTCTTTGAATCAATAATAACCCAATGAGGGAAATCTGCCGCAGGTGCCTCCCATTTGGAGTGCCAGATGGTCGCCAAATCACCATCGAGAATATTTGATGCAAATGCATCTTCATTATCCGCATAAGAGCTGAATGATTCGATTGCAAATGCCGATTTCGATAGGAACTGATAAGTCACAGATTCCTTTACCGCTTCCAAAGCGAGCATAAGATTCACATAAGCTTCATCGATTTCGTTAACTGGGCTTTCAGAAGTAAGCGCCGATGCACTGCTTAAAGCAGACCGAAGCTCCATCATCTTGGCAGCGGAATAGGTGACGCCTACAACACTTTCACTGGCAGCATCAAATGCCGAAGCATCAACCATCAACTTGTTAAGCTGCTCATACGTATAAGCAGGAATGATTTTGTAGGAATCAGATAAAGCCTTGATCTCCGTTGCAGTGAGCGTCCGTTTCCAAATTTTCAAATCGTCCATCGTAACATTGGCACCGCCGTTCCCTTTGTTGCCATCCGCGCCAATAATCGTATTAAATGCTGTGTCTATACTGCTCGTGCCAAGTGCAGTCATTTCTTTAGAGGCCTTCTCCACCCCATCGACATACACTTTGCCAACTTGATTTGCTCGGTCGACGGTGACCGTGAGCAAATGCCATTCACTTCCTACACTACCCGCCGAAGTATCCATTCGGTTCGTGCCGTCTGCAATGTTTAACGTCATTGCATTGGCTACAGCAGGTCCGATATACCAACCGACGTTTTTGCCGCTGTTCCAGTTTTTATTCGAAATGACCGTCTGATCACCAGATAAATTGCCTGTATGCCAGAACGATACCGTAAAGCTGCCACTGCCAAACTTCAGATCGCTGCGGCTGCCCAGATCAATATAATTCGCATTGCCTGCCGGAATGTAAGCTGCTTTATTCGATTTGCCCTGCACGTACGCAACGCTTCCGCGTGATACAGCCGAACCCGTCACGCCGCTCGCATCATCGTTTAAGTTGTCGTCAAACTTCATATCAACGACAAGGTCCTTCCACATCGTTTCAGGATCAATCGGCGTAAGCTCAGGCAGCGTGCCTCCCGTACGGAATGTATGCTGGATCGCGCTAGACTTGTTCCCGTAGCTGTCAACGGCATAAATGACCGCAGTATAGGTCGTTTGTGGATCAAGTCCGTCCAGGGGAATCGTCATCGCATTCGGGATCGGCGTAAAGAAATAGTCGGAGAACACATTAACCGATTTTGCGGTCGTACCCGTCCTTTTGTTCGTTAGCGTCAGCTCGTAATGATGCATGTTTTGGTCATCCTTCGCTTGATTGAAGCTCAGCTTAGGCGTGCCATCCAGATCCGTCACTTTCAGATCCGTCTCAGCAGGAAATTGTGGTGCTATTTTATTGCGATTTGCACTCGTATACTTGAAATTGCTTTTGATCTCTTGAATCGTGCTGCCTTTCAGTTCAATAACCCATTTCTCGCCAGCAATTGTACCGACGCTGTTGAATGGGGGAACCGGTGTCCAATCATCCATAATATCTGCTGGATCTGCATTAAAAGCAATTCTATCCACTTCAATCCGATCCGCATACACTTCAATAAAATCAGCCTGAGATACCGGAAATTCAAAGCGGCTGACAAGCCCTGCATTCGTTACAGCAGAGTAGCCATGCTCTGCTTCAATGTACGACATCGAGCCAAGATTCAGAGCCGTATAATCCTTCTGGAAAATAGAGCGTTCATCGCTGTTGGTCAGATGGGAGTGCCCCGACAACGTAATAACCTGCGGGTAACCCGCCAGATCACTGTTTAGGTTCGGATTGGACGCCTGCTGTCCATCCATTACCGTTCCTGTGATCGGCTGATGAATGCCTACAAAGATCGGTTTATTTTTGTTTAATGGATCAGCCGTAATTTCTGCCAATCTGCCCTTAAGCCAATTGCGCTGGCCTGTATCCGAGTTGTAGTTGTTTCCGTTCAAGAAGAAAAAATAATAACCGCCGATTTGAGTTTCATAATAGCCGTTGGCTTGTGATGTGAACCAATCCGCTGGATAATGCTCATTCACTTTTGCAACTGTCGCGTCATGATTTCCCATTGCAACATGCATCTTTGTATTGGTCATATTTTTTCTAGCTAGATTCGCTTGGAAAATTTCCCTTACCATTTGATGATCGTTCGGTTTGTCTCCCCCGTTATCGTTGATCATATCACCTACAACTAGGATGGCATCAGGATTTGGGAAGATTGATGCGATAGTATCGAAATAGCTTTCATATCTTGGATCACCTGTCGTGCGCGAACCTACATGAACGTCTGACATCGCTACAAATTGCAGCAGCGGCTTTTCACTTGTTTTAATCAGGTAACCAAACGTTACCGCTTTGCTCGTTACGCCATCCTTTATCGCAATCGCGCTAAGGTTTATGGTTTTGGCAATCGTGATTGGATTATTGTCAGCTTTTTTGCTTTTCTCGTTAGGCAGCGTTCCATCAAGTGTATAATAAATACTAGCATCACTTGTTTTAGAGCTTAATACAAACGCTATCGCAGCCTCGTAACGTCCTCCAGCGACAGATGCTTCAGGTGCTTGTACCGCACCATCGGCAGCGCTTGCTGATCGAACGAACCCTTGTGCATTGGAACATAAAACAGCCATAACTATGAAAACCGCTAAACTTCTCCTCCACTTAAAAAACAAATCAATCACTCCTTTTAATTTCTTGTTTCATGTGCATTATATATGTTTTAATTGGTTGTATTGTTAAACAGAAGTCATTTTAACGTTTGTTTATTGTAAATGATGGAATGGGCTCCACCTCCCTTGGACAATAAAAAAAGACGACTTCTCACTCTATAATGGAGTGAAAGTCGTCTTCAATGTTCATTTTGCCTAACTATCCTAAATCCAATTCACATTGGTTTTGCGCCTGCTTTTATGCTAGCTTTGGTTTGCTTTCTTAGCTTTCCCAATGGCTGTTTGAATATCAAGCGAAAGCTGATTAAGCTCATGATAGTCCTCTTTTTCAAATTTCTCGTTAAATTTCATTTGAAATTGAGCAGCTTCTCGAACCCGATTATAAAAATACAAATCTTGAATGCCTTTAAGCACCTTCGAGACCACGTTGGACTGCTCCTCGAATTCGGTCTGCGCATCCAAAATCTCTTTGCGTATGCTGGTCATTTCTGTATCCAGCTGCGATGCGGCTTCAGCCGCTTTCTTCAACCGCTCACGCACATCCTCAGGCAAGCTTTCTTTAAACTTGTAGTTTAATGAATGCTCGATTGTCGCCCAAAAATTCATCGCTAACGTCCGTATTTGAATTTCAGCCAACACGATTTTGTATCCTAGTGCTGTTTGAACCGGATATTCTACAATCATATGGTAGCTTCGGTAGCCGCTGTCTTTGAAATTCGTAATATAATCCTTCTCATATACAAGGGAAAGATCTTTACGCGTGCGAATCAAGCCAGCTACGCGGTGAATATCATCCACAAACTGGCACATAATGCGAATACCTGCAATGTCCTCTATACCCGTATCCAATTGATCCGAGGGGACTTTGAGACGCTTGGCCTTTTCCAGAATACTAGAAATTCGCTTAACCCGGCCGGTGACGAATTCTATCGGCGCGTAAGCTTCTCGTATCTTCAGTTCGACCCGCATCGTTTTAAATTTCACTTTAAGTTCTTCAACCGCTTGTTCATAAGGCTGTAAAAAAAGATTCCAGTCTCTACCGTCCATCCGGCCGCCTCCTGTTCTTAAACGTGATCTGCACCAACTGCTTCGGCAATATTGCGGTAGCCATCTTTGCGTAAACATTCCTTCAGTCCACTCGTTAGCTCTCGCAGCACTCCAGGCCCTTTATAAATAAGCGCCGTGTAGATTTCTACAAGTGAAGCTCCCGCGCGGATTTTATCGTATGCGTCTTGTGCTGTAAAAATGCCGCCCGAGCCAATAATGGGCAGCTTGCCTCCTGTTTGGCGATATACCGCCCGAATAACCTCCGTTGAACGATCTCGCAGCGGCTTGCCGCTGAGCCCGCCCGCTTCGCCAGCATTCGAATGCTGAAGGCCTTGGCGCGATAATGTTGTGTTTGTTGCAATTATACCTGAAACTCCGCTTTCCATAATAGTCGCAACGGTAAGCTCCATCTGTTCATCTGTCATGTCAGGCGCAATTTTGACGAGAACAGGTTTTGCTTTTGCTCCTGTTTTCGCCGCTTGCGTGTTTATTTCCTTTTTTACAGCGGCAAGCAAATTTCTCAGTTCTTCACCATGCTGCAAATCACGCAAATCCGGGGTGTTCGGAGAGCTGATATTGACGACAAAAAAGTCGCCGTATGTATACAATTCGCGTATGCAGGTCTGATAGTCCTCATGAGCAAGTTCATTTGGCGTTATCTTGTTTTTGCCAATGTTAACCGCTATCGGGATTCTATTTATTTTGCGGCGTGACAGCTTCTCTGCCATTGCCGCTGTGCCATCATTGTTAAAGCCCATCCGATTAATAAGCGCTTCGTCTGATGGAAGGCGGAACAATCGCGGCTGCTCATTGCCGGCTTGTCCTTTTGGCGTTACCGTACCTACCTCAGCAAAACCAAAACCTATGCTTGAGAAACCGTCCGCGGCTTTGCCGTTCTTATCAAGTCCAGCAGCAAGTCCAACAGGGTGCGGGAATTGCAGTCCGAATAGTTCTGTAGCAAGCTCAGGCGACTTTGCTACGCCATACATCGCATTCATCAGACCATTCAGTCCTGGAACTACACCGCCGGCTGCTAAGCCGTCAATCACAAGATGATGGGCCCTCTCAGGATCCATTCGAAAAAAAATAGGTTTTAAAATTGAAGAATAAATCAACTTACTCACTCCGATCTTAGATGTATGCTCTATCTGACAGTTTATCTTTTTTGCAGCAAAAAGAAAAGAGCCTGCACGCAAGGTGCAAGCTTCCATTGTATTGCGGCTTGTCTAGAAAACGATTACAATGAGATCATATTATTTATTACTATGAAATAGAGAGGTTGATTGACGATGAGTTCACCAAAAAGAAGACCGGCTACAATAAAAGCGAAACCGAAGGATGAAGTAAACAAAAAAGCGCTTGTATGGATTGGTTCAATCGTCGGCGTAGTTGTTGTAGCTGTCGCGCTGCTTCTTATTTTCACTTCGTAAGCGGTCTACGTCAACCATTTATAGATTTTCAAGGGATTGGTTTCGTTTTGGAGCGGCTCCAGCTGAAAGCGTTCTGCTGGCTGCTGCACCTTAGACGGAAGCGTCCCATTTTTTATTTTGACAACCGTTCCTAGCGGCACCATATCAAACAACTCCTCCACATCAGCTTTGCCCATGCGGATACAGCCAAGTGATTCGTCTTTGCCAATACTGCCGGGTTCATCCGTTCCATGAATCGCGTACAGCGTATTCGATAATGTCATTCCTCGGCTTCCGAAGTTTCCATCGTCACGCCCATTCGGATTTCTAACCTTTTCACTTATGTAGAAGCTTCCCTCAGGTGTTGCATCGCCTCCGAGGCCCACCTTATAGCTGCGCACAATGATATCCCCTTGAATAACAGCAAGTCGATAACTCGCTTTATCTACCACGACCTCTAGCGGCTGGCTCCACTGTTTATCCAAAATTCCATTTGTGCCTACTATCGGACTCGTTCTTTTTTCGCTTTCCTCTTGCTGCTGATTTCCTGCTGCTTGTTCTTGCTCTTGGATTGAACGGTTTTTTTGTGCCTGCGCGGCTTTCAGCTTTCGCAATACAGCCGGAAACATAGAGCGCATACCGCTGCGTTCCCCGGAAAGAACATTGTTCGGATAAGATTGAATGAGATCATCCAGCTTCTCCGGCCACTTTTTATATTTTTTCTCATATTGATAGATGCCGCTTGCAAGCGTCCAGTGCGTCTCTTGCTGCACGCTCCATTCCTTATATTGTGCTGCTGCCGAGCTCGCCTCAGAAGGCTCACACTCGCAGGTAAGGCGGTCATACATCGTTACATCCAGCTTACTGCTTCCGTTTTCCTTTTCTATAGACATGAGCAGTCTAGTGTTCTCTGTCCATTTCCGCCAGCCCTCATCTTCCTCAAGGCGAGCTGCAATGGTATGAAGAGGTGCTTGTTTGCCGGCTGCGATGAGGCTGTTCCATGCGCTGCCGACTGGATTTCGTTCTTTACGCGGTATAAACACAACGCCAATTGGATTCACTTCAACTACAGCTATCGGTTCAGGCTGCTCTGGCCTTTCCTTGAATACGGAAGTGCTAGCTGGAGCAAACAATGCAACGAGCAGGAACAATAGAGCTAATGCTCCTAATTTACGAGCTCGTCTTTTTTTCTTTTGCTGCAAATCCCAATCTTTAAGCAGCTGCAATTGATTTTCCGATAACGGATGACTTTCATGCTCGAAGGCATCGTATACTTCACCAGCTTGCAGGAAGCAATAATTCGCTTTGCCCTCCTTGCCAGCGAGCTTGTATTGCTTGCCTAACAAATACCAACCCATTTGGTTATCAGGGTGCTGCTTTACAAATTGCTTCAAATAAAAAATATCTTCCGGAGAGTCCATCCCCCATCCTCCCGACATGTGGTATATATCCTCTATATCGGCAGGCAGGGAGTTTGATTGTAATCCCGAGTCCATTTCTGTTTTTGCTGCATATACAAAAAAAGCTCCTCACCGCTGCATAGGCCAGCGAGGAGGAACTTTTTTATCATCACTCAAAAATTAGTAATTAAAAGGAACGTCTGCAATTTTGATTGAATCTGTCGGACAGCCGTCAGCTGCATCCTGCAAATCATCGAACAAATCTTCAGGAATTTCAGTGTTGCCTGTATTACCGTCAGCTTTATAAATAACTTCTGCAAGACCTTCGTCATCATAATCATAAATGTCAGGAGCAGTCGCTCCGCAAGCTCCACAAGCGATGCACGTATCTTTTTCAACCCAAGTAAACTTACCCATGGAAATCCCCTCCCAAATAAATAAACGGAATAATCTCGTCTCTGTACAGTCAAGCTTCATTCATCAATATATAACAAACTATCGTCCTTTTGCAAGGATGTACCGCGAATTCGTTTATTCCTAATTAAGGTTGAAGGATCATCACCAAGCATTCCTGCCGTCAAAACAGCATCTTCTCCATACTTGTCGCGGAGCTGATCCATCGCTTTAGTCAACGCTTCTTTTCTCGGCTGTTTCTCGTAGCTGAACAAATCAAGCTGCAAGGCAGTTTCCGCAAGCAAAGTGAGGTTCTGGAGCGTTATGCCAAGCAGCCGAATCGGTTCACCTTCCTTCCAATGCCGGTCATATAGCTTGCAAGCCTCCCTATAGAAATCTTCACTCGATTCCGTAGGTGCTGCAAGGGTGTGGGAGCGGGCAATCGTCGTCATATCCGGCTTGCGAATTGTGATTTGAACCGTGGTTGCGACCATCTTCTGCCTTCGCAGCCTGCGACCTGTCTGATCCGCCAAATTAAGCAGCACCCGGAAAACGTCGTCCCGCGATGTAATATCGCTTGGAAGCGTGGTCGTATGACCGATCGATTTGTTCCGTTCCCGATTTGGGTTAACTTCAGAATAATCTAGTCCATGGGCAGCTGATTTCATCCAAGAGCCAACTACGCCAAAATGCTTATTCAGCATCGTTTCTTCCGATGCCGCCAACTGGCCAATCGTCCGAATATTCAGCTTGCTAAGCTTATCAGCCGTTTTTTTGCCGATGCCAAACAAATGATCGCACGGCTTATCCCAAAGCACCTTTTGCACATCACGAATCCGCAGCACAGTCAGCCCGTTTGGTTTTTTCATGTCGGATGCCATCTTTGCAAGCAGCTTATTTGGAGCTAAACCAATTGAACAAGGAAGAGACCACTCAGACTTGATCCGCTGCTGCAGCGAAGCCGCAATATCAAGCGGCGAGCCGAACATTTTCGAACCGGTAATGTCCATATAACATTCGTCAATCGAAACAGACTCAACGAGCGGCGTATATTGTCTAGCGATTGCCATAAAGCCATGTGAATATTTGCGGTATAATGAAAAGTCCGGTTTGATTAATATAAGCTCAGGACAAAGTGTTAGTGCCTGTCTGACTGTCATTCCCGTCTTTATCCCTCTGCTCCGTGCTGCATAAGAACAAGTGACGAGGATGCCCTTTCGCTGCTCAACGCTGCCGGACACCGCAGTTGGTTTGTCCTTATATTTCTCCGGCTCCTCAGCCTCATGTACGGAACAATAAAAAGCATTCATATCTAAATGAATGATAACTCGGCCCTTAGCCGGATAGAACTCATTCGTATTCGTCATAATCGCGCAACACACCGCCTAACCTAAGCCATAAGCCTACATAAGCTTATCCACCCAAGCATACAATTCCAATAGGGTCAAGTCAACGAAGCACGCGTGAGCTGACAAAAATTCCTTTTGCCCCCTCTACTTTCAAGGCGACAAGTGTTATAATACTAAATTATGATTTGAAAAGGCATTCAGTGAAGGAGGCGTCCCGTTAATGACAAAAAACATATCTATATTCGATACGACGCTGCGTGACGGTACTCAAGGTGAAGGGATCAGCCTGTCGGCAGATGACAAATTAAAAATTGCCCAGAAGCTCGACACGTTGGGCGTTCATTATATTGAAGGCGGAAATCCTGGAAGCAACAGTAAGGATATTGAGTTTTTTCAGCGGATCAAAGCTTTCAATTTAAGCGCCAAAATTACTGCCTTCGGCAGCACTCGTCGCAAAAACAGTTTGGCAGAGCAGGATGCCAGCCTTGTTCGCATCGTGGAGTCCGGTGTTCCGGCCGCTACGCTTGTAGGCAAGTCATGGGATTTCCATGTACATACCGCCCTGCAAACGACTTTAGAAGAAAACATGTCGATGATTTTTGATTCCATTGCTTTTCTAAAGCAGAATCAAATGGAAGCCTTGTTCGATGCCGAGCATTTTTTCGATGGCTACAAGAACAATCCGGAGTATGCCATTGCTGTTTTGAAGAAAGCACAGGAGGCTGGCGCCAACTGGCTCGTCCTATGCGATACGAACGGCGGCACATTGCCTAGTGAAATCCATGAAATCGTTTCACGCGTGAAGCAGGAGCTAACGGCTCCTATCGGCATTCATACACATAATGACTGTGAGCTGGCTGTCGCAAACTCTTTAGCAGCAATCGAAGCCGGAGCACGTCAAGTACAAGGCACGATTAACGGCTACGGCGAGCGCTGCGGGAACGCGAACCTATGCTCCATCATCCCTAACTTACAAATCAAAATGAATTATGACGTTTTGCCAGAGGATAAGCTTCGCACATTGACGAGTACTGCTCGATATATCAGTGAAATTGCGAATGTCCACATGCCTGTTGGTCAAGCTTATGTCGGCAATGCCGCATTTGCTCACAAAGGCGGCATTCATGTCTCCGCCATTATGAAGGATTCCAAAACCTATGAGCATATTCAACCAGAGCTTGTTGGCAACAAGCAGCGTATTCTAGTCTCTGAGCTCGCAGGACAAAGCAATATCATATCCAAGGCGAAAGAGCTTGGACTTGATGTCAACGCAAATAATGAGAAAACAAAGCTCATTATGGATCAAATTAAAGAGCTCGAGCATCAAGGCTATCAATTTGAAGGCGCCGACGCTTCTATGGAGCTGCTGCTTCGTGAAGCATTCGGCAGCGAAGTAAAAGAATTGTTCAAGGTTGAATCCTTCAAAATGCTCGTAGAAAAAACAAACGGCCAAATGATTTCAGAAGCGATTGTAAAAATCAACGTTGGCGGCCAACAAGTTTATATGGCTGCTGAAGGCAACGGACCTGTCAACGCCCTCGATAACGCCCTGCGCAAGGCGCTGGTGCAGTTTTATCCGGAAATCGTTGATATCCATCTATCCGATTATAAAGTCCGTGTAATCGACGAGAAGGACGCTACAGCAGCTAAGGTGCGTGTTCTTATCGAGTCGACAGGACTAAACAATACGTGGAGCACAGTTGGCGTATCAAACAACGTCATCGAAGCAAGCTGGGAAGCTCTCGTAGACAGCATTCGTTATGCCCTGCTTAACATGGTAAAGGTTGACAGCACGCTCGTTGATCCTCACGATCGCATGGGCCTCGTCAATCATTAAAACAACAAAAAGAGTCGAACAGGCTGTTCACGCCTGCTCGACTCTTTTTTGTTGTTGCTGCCGACTACATCCATTTCTCAATCATGCGTTCCCACTCCGCATAAGGAATGACGCCATTGATCCGCTCTCTAATGACACCCTCACTGTCAATAAGGAACGTTGTTGGAAACGTATCTACCTTATACTGCTTCGTCACATCGCCCACCCGATCCATTAAGATTGGAAACGTGAACTCGTATTCTTTGACAAAGTCTCTAGCTGCCCGTTCTTTATCAAATTTCGTAGCATTAACGCCAACGAGTGAAATTTTTTCCCCGTATTGCTCATGCAACCGCTGCAGATCCGGCGCTTCCAGCTCACAAGGGCCACACCAAGATGCCCAGAAATTAACGAAGGTCAGTTTATCCTGTTTGCCCCCTATTTCATAGGACTTCTCATCAAGATCAGGGAGTTTAAAGGTTGTCGCTTGAAATCCTGCTTTCGGCTTAAAATCGACTGAAGTGGCTGCTAGCGCTGCTGAATCCGAGTCATCATTTTTATATTGAAATACAGCTAATCCTGCAAACAGCAACGCAATCGTAAATAGTGCTGCGACACGCTTCATGAGGTTCCATCCTTTTTTTCACATTTTCAAATGCCTATATCGCTTCATGGTATCATGCACCGTATAGAAGCTCAATACACAGGACAAATTAGCCATCAAAACGTCATTTTTAAAGAAATGGTTCTTATCTATTCTCTGACGACTATTATGGGTAAGTTAAGTATTATTCATACCCAGCCTTATTGAAGTTAGCGGACTTAAGCCTATTTCGTTATACTTAATTCATTCGCATTATAAAAAAGGAGGCATTGTGTTGGAATCACAGCAAACGCGTGGATGCATAACCAAATCGGCATACGAGCGGCTTATTCAAATATGTGCGGATGCTCAACCTTTAGAGGCATGCGGCATTATGGCAAGCAGCCAATCCTTACATTCCATTGCCACTGATCAAAATGAAGCCATTATAGATATCGTTATCCCCATAACTAATAATCATAACGATCCCATGCATTCGTTCTCGTTTGACCCGACCGAGTGGACCGCTGCTTATTATGACATGCAAAAAAACCGACAAACGCTTGTCGGCTTATTTCATTCGCATCCGCGTACTAAGGCTATTCCGTCTTCTAGCGATACTGACGGTTTCCTGCCCGCTTCGGAGCTTTCCTATTGGATTGTTTCACTGGAGAACATGAAATCGCCTGACGTTAAGCCCTATCGCCGCTCGGAAGGTTCATTTATTCCACTGCAGCTAGTGCTTGCTTAAGTAGGCATACAGATCGCCGAGTGTCGTAATATTTCGTTCCAAAATACGCGTCAAATAGTTCCGCCACAGCTTTGCTGTCATGATTGAATCCTGCAAAGCATGATGCCGCTCTGTAATTGGAATACAGCAGCTCTCAAGCAAATCATCGAGACTGTATCCTTCCAGATTGGGCTCGAGCCATTTGGCCACCATCATCATGTCCAGCACTCTGTGGTTCAAATTAATCTTTGACGTCCTCCACAATGCCGCGTTCAGAAATTGCTTATCGTGGCCGGAAGCATGAGCGATAAGCAGCCTTCTGCCGACAAACTCCATAAAATCATGAAGCACCTGCATCAAATCAGGAGCATCCTGTACCATTTCATTCGTAATGCCGGTTAGTTCGACTATCACTTTCGGAATTCTTCGTTTAGGATTCACGAGACTATAGAAGGTTTCACTTTCAACAAGTTCGCCATCTCGAAACAATACAGCGCCAAATGAAATAATTTCATCTCCGTTATTCGGATAAAAGCCCGTTGTCTCTAGATCAAAAACAATGACCTCCAGCTCTCGAAGAGGCATATCGAACATTGACTGCTTGCGCTGCTCTTTGTTGACATTCCGAATAAACGCCATTTGCTGCGCATTTTGCGAGCCTAGCATAGAAGCGATGGCAGGCGTAAATCCTCCCATTTTGTATAGGTTCCACATGCGACCGACGCCTTTTTGTTCCTTCATTTCTCCACCGCCTTACGTAAACCTGCCCATTGTTTGCTTAAAAACCGTTCGTTGCAGCCTCTTGCCAAGACGCAGTCCGCTCTTAAGCTCATCCGTCATTTCCTTCGTAAGCTTATGGCTCGACAGCTTTCCATTGTTGGCATATAAGCCATCTGCGTTTTTCTCAGTCGTCATTAGACGGAGCCGGAGAAAAATCCGAAAAGCTTGATCATAAATAGCCCCGTCAGCTGATGACATCTTCCCTGCCTTTACAAGCATTCTAATTCTTTCAAGCGTAGAGGTTTCACGGATGCCTTCTTGTATGGATAATAGCCGAATCGAATTAACCATAGGAATATAGGCGCCATATTTAATATCCAAGCTTCCCGCTTCCTCGCCATACTGCTCCTTTAGCAATTGGCCAAAAAAGCCTAACAGCACCTTATGCCGAAGCGTATTATCCAGCATCCGCTGCAGGATGATCTGGTGGTTAAGCATATCAATAAAAAACAATTCTTTAAGCTGTTCAACGAGCTTATAATCACCGTAAATACAGCGGCCATCAGCAATAATAAGCAAATAGCGCACTGCCTCCCAAGCAGGCTCTTCAAACCAAGCACCCAGTTTAACGCCCCACTCCGAAATGGACAAACACCAGTCGGAGTTGCTGCTAAGCACATTGCCCTCACAAGGCGGGTAACCTACATTTTGGAGATTTTTTACAATGAGCGCACTTAAATTCAAAAAATAGTTCTTAACTTCTGTTGAATCAGCCACTGGATCCTGATAGACAACTCCGCTGTCTTGATCGCTTGACAAAGTTTGCTCTTGCCGACCGCCGCTGCCGAACAATACATATGCGTAAGGCACGGGGGGAGAACCATTCCCCCTCCGTGCCATTTCCGCTTCTGCGAGGATAATCGAGCGCTGAATCACCGCATCGTGCACCTCATTTAATTGTTCATTAAATTGTTCGACTGGACGCGTTGGGAGAAGAGCCTCCATATGCTCGTGAACCTGATCCCGCAAGTTTCGCAGCCTATCCACATGATCAGCTGAACCAATCTGCTTAAGCAGCTGCAATCGCACCGGATCACTCATGCGACGCTCTCTCCTTTCGGTCAGTCCATCGCGTATCTTCTATTAGCCTTGAATGTTTTGACCAGCTTTTTTCATTTGCTCAGGATAACCATAAGCTCCATGCTCACTCAGGTCAAGACCGATAATTTCTTGCTCCTCTGTTACGCGGAAGCCCATCACAAGCTTCATAATACCTAGAATAAGGAATGATGCAGCGAGTACGAATGCGCCAACGACTACTACCGATTCGAATTGAACCCAAAGTTGCTTCCAGCTGCCTGTGTCGACCAAGCCGCCTGTGCCTACGCCCACTTTATCAGCGAGTTCTTGTGTTGCAAAGATCCCGTTGGCAAGCGTACCCCACACACCAGCCGCGCCGTGTACAGATAGAGCATAGATAGGATCATCAACTTTAACTTTCTCGAAAAATTTCACACTGTAGAACACGAGCACGCCAGCCACTAAACCGATTACAACTGCCGCCCAAGGAGCGACGTAAGCACAAGAAGCTGTAATTGCAACTAGACCTGCTAGCGTACCATTCAGCATAGCCGTAATGTCAGCTTTGCCTGTTACTGCCCAAGAAATAAGAAGTGCTGCAACGCCGCCTGCGCCTGCTCCAAGCATCGTGTTGAATGCTACATATCCAAAAAATCCATCGCCAATCGCTACCGTGCTGCCTGCGTTGAACCCAAACCAGCCCACCCATAGAAGCAATACAGAAAGTGCTGTGAATACTTGGTTATGTCCCAAAATCTCATTCGCAGAGCCGTCTTTGTTAAATTTACCAATACGAGGTTTAAGTAGTACAGTCGCTGCAAATGCTGCAAGCGCACCCGTTAAGTGAACAACTGTGGAGCCCGCAAAATCTTGTGCTCCATCTTCAGCGAGCCAACCGCCGCCCCAGATCCAGTGAGCTACTACAGGGTAGATTATGGCAATGAAGAATACAGTAAATACGATATAAGCTGAAAGTTTAGCTCTTTCTGCAAAACCGCCCCATGCTATGGAAAGCGAAACCGCTGCAAATGCTAATTGGAACAAGAAGAATACAGTACTTGGATAGCTCTCGCCTTCACCAGCTGCTAGGGATGGATCGAAGAAGAAATTGCCCCAGCCGATCAATGCGTTAATTCCGCTATCGCCGCCAAATGCGATGCCGTAGCCGAAAGCCCAATAAATAAGTGCTGCCAAACCCGTTGTGAAAATCGTTTTGCCAGCAACGTGACCAGCATTTTTCATCCGTGTTGAGCCTGTTTCAAGAAGAATAAAACCGCCTTGCATGAGAAGAACAAGAATGAATGAGAGCATAACCCATAGAGAGTTGAGACCCATGTTCAACGTTGCTGCGGAAGGATCCTCTGCAAACGCCATTACCGGGAACAAGAAGGTGAAGATTCCTAAAGCTAACATCGTTTTCTTAATCATTACGACCACTCCCTAAATGTTATATTTCCTTACACGTTAAGAAAGACTTAATGTCATTATAGTCAGTAGTGCTCAATTTGACAATACGTTTTAACTATTTTTATAAAAAAAATCAAACGTTCGGCATATAATCTAACACGAACGTTAAGAAATGAGGCAAATCAACGCCAAAATCGTCAGCTGAAACTCCTTATTCTTCGCATTTTCACTCTATATAGGTATTGGTTCCTACTTTTTCTAGTTAAAAACGCAAATCACTATGACTCACACCCGTTTCATGTCACCTAAATTACGTTATATAGAAGAAACACATGAAAACGCCCTGTCGAAATTGAAAATTGACACTAAAATTGTATAGTCATGTAACACGTTTGACTGTATGGTTACTTTCCTATTATCATTAGAGGAACAATAGTTATACGTTTTCCCATAAGATGGTGATTGTGAAATTCACCTCAATAGGTAATGATGTTCTTTTAGACATGACGAGCTAAAACAACAAACCTGTTCTTTGTCGACACATCATCTCAGAATGAGATGAAACATAAGCTTAGTACGCAAGCGGAATCTAGTTTACTTATATTTTGAACGAATGGAGGATTTGAAAATGTATCGTATCGGAGAACTATCCAAGCTTGCGCAAATCAGTGCACGAACCATTGATTATTACACTTCAATCGGTCTAATAGAGCCTGCAGAGCGTTCCGCCAAAAACTATCGCCTCTATTCTGATGAAACTTTGCAGCGTCTGGAACGTATTGAACAGATGAAAAAAGATAAATATACATTAGATGAGATTAAGGCCACAATTGAAAGCTGGAGCAAGATTACACCTGAGGAGCAGGTCTCACGTAAGCTTACGGACTTGCAGTACCATCTAAGCCAGCTCGAGCGTGAAGTGAAGGAGTTAGAGCCTGTTATTAAGAAGCTCAAGCCTCGTCAAGCCAATCACCTCTACACGCGTCTTATGCCGCAAACCGCAGCTTGCATAGAGGCACTTATGCTTCTCATTAACAAAAGCTCCCTCATGTAGCTATACATTTCATCAAAAATTGGAGGAATGACTCAATGGCGTTTATCTATGTTTTAATCGTACTTGCATTTATACTAACAATTTGGGCTCAATTCCGAGTCAAAGGAACGTTTAAAAAATGGACGCAAGTTCAAGCCAACAGTGGTTTGACCGGTTACCAGGCAGCACGAAGAATGCTTGATTCTAACGGACTTCATGATGTTCCGATCGAGCCAGTACGCGGTACACTAACCGATCATTATGATCCGATTCACCGAGTTGTACGTTTGTCGGAGCCTGTGTATTATGAAAATTCAATTTCAGCGATTTCAGTCGCTTGTCACGAAGTCGGCCATGCCATACAGCATGCGGAGCATTACCCAATGCTCGTGCTCAGACATCGTATATTCCCAGTYGTGAATTTTGCATCCGGCGTAGCACCATTTTTATTTATTGCCGGTATTCTATTCTCAGCACTTAACCTAATTGGGCTTGGCATCATATTTTTCTCAGTAGCAGTTGCCTTTCAGGTCATTACACTTCCGGTTGAATTTAATGCGAGCAACCGAGCAAGAGACATTATGGTTGCTGAAGGGTTCATAACGAATGATGAGGAACGCGGGGTCGCAAAGGTGCTTAACGCAGCGGCTTTAACGTATGTAGCAGCGGCTCTCTTGTCCTTGCTGGAGCTTGTCAGATATATCTTAATCTTCGTAGGCGGCAGCCGTCAAGAATAAGCTTCCGTGCCTTATAGCTAAACAAAAGAGGAGCAGTTCCCCTTCGGTCTTCATCGACCGACAGGAACTGCTCCTCTTTTGTTTGTTCTTTTATCTATTTTATCGTGTTCTGGAAATAACGAAGCAGAAAACCGTGAAACACTTTCGCAACTAAAGGCAATTTCTCATTTGAACGCTGAATAAGTCCGATCGTACGAGTCACCTGAGGTTCGATCACCCTTACTTTAGTCGGCTGCAATGGCCCTGTATAGTGAAGCGCCATCTCTGGAAGAAGGCTTACGCCCATCCCAGCGGCTACCAAACCACGAATCGTATCCGTCTCTTCCCCTTCAAAACCGATTTTCGGCGTAAAACCTGCCTCTTGGCAAGCTCCCCAAACGATCGGCCTAAGCGAATACCCTTCGCTGAACAATACGAACGTCTCATGCTCCAGCTCTTTCAGTTCAATCGATGCTTTGTCTGATAAACGATGCCCCGGCGGCAATATCGCATATAGCTCCTCTGTCAGCAATACTTCGCCGCAAACGAATTCATGTTCATCAGGGAAAGGAGATATAAACGCCAAGTCAATCTCGCCTTTCACCATGTCACGAATAAGCGATGGATACATCCCCTGCTTAAATTTAAATTTCACATTCGGATGGAGCTTGCGGAAAGCTGCCACAACCTGTGGAATTAATGAGATCCCAAGGCTATGCGGGAAGCCCAGTCTAATTTCACCCTTCTCGGGGTCAAGAAATTCATGTATTTCAATGACAGCACGTTCCAGATCAGCCAATATCACTTCAGCCCGCTTTAGAAAAAGCTGACCGACTGGTGTGAGCTGCAAATTTCTACCTTTTTGAACGAACAGTTTTACGCCAAGCTCTTCTTCAAGCTGATGAATCTGCCGGCTTACTGCAGATTGCGCCACATGCAGCTCTTCCGCCGCTTGCGTTACATGCTCTTTTTTCGCTACTTTTACAAAATAATGAAGCTGACGAAGTTCCATACCGGTTCAATTCTCTCCCGTACTTACATAGTTTTTATGAGTATCGCTGTTTCTTTTGAGTCTTTATTCGGTCAAAGAAATGGTAGAGCAAGAAGCCTGCAAGAGCGCCGCCAACATGTGCCCATAAATCCACTTTGGCAACTACAATCGAATAAATAACCCCAAATATTAATATCGTGTACACCGTTTTACGAGAGCTCTCGTCAAGCTGAGCCTTGCGGAACAACGATATGAACAGAAAGGCGCCATACACGCCGTAAATAGCCCCAGAGGCTCCTACACCCACATGACCATAAAGATCGTCTTGCAGCACATTTACGAAAGCGCTCATCGCATTTCCCGCAATCCCACAAAGCAAATAAAATATAATATATCTCGTTTGTTTAAGCAGATACTCTAGCGGCGGTGCAAACACGAGCAAAGCAAACATATTGTAGAGCAAATGCTCAAATCCCGCATGCATGAACATGCTTGTTATATAACGCCATGGCTGTTCTAATCCAAATGGATCATTCACAGGGTCAGTATAAAACGCACCATAATTGTATGCATGCAATTGATCATTAGGATCGCCATTCCATAATACGACAATAAAATAAATAATATTCAATAAAATTAATATTGATGTTACGGGATACATCTTTAAGTAAGAGCGAAAGCTCTCATATCGCAAGAAGATCACGAGTACATCCCCTTTCTCAATCCAACAATTGGACAAGGTTGTTTCATAACGATTATAATAAATCTGGTATTGACCATATCTTATTAGAGGAGGAAATTTACAAATGACACAAGAACGTAATGGAGCTGCCACATTCAAAGGCAACCCGATCACATTAGTAGGACCAGAACTTAAAGCAGGGGACAAAGCCCCAGATTTCAATCTTAACAAATCACTTGTTGAAAATGTTTCCCTCAAGGACTACTCCGGTAAGATCAAACTAATCAGCGTTGTGCCTTCAATCGACACTGGCGTTTGCGATGCACAAACTCGTCGCTTTAACGAAGCTGCTGGCGAACTAGGCGACAATGTTGTTGTCCTAACGGTCAGCGTTGACCTACCGTTCGCACAAGCACGCTGGTGCGGTGCTGCAGGTATCGACAAAGTTGTGCTGCTGTCTGACTACAAAGCGCATAGCTTTGGTGAATCATATGGCGTATATATTAAAGAACTTGGTTTGGATCAACGTTCGATCTTCGTTATCGATGCTAATGATACGATCCAATATGTTGAATATTTGCCTGAAATGACAGAGCACCCGAATTACGAGCAAGCAATCAACGCTGTAAAAGCACTCGTGTAAATTCAAAACAAAGAAGTTTTTCAGCACTATTGCAAACAAAGCGAGTGAAGGCTACCCTTCCTCGCTTTGTTTATGAATTAATTATTTACTTTAAATGCAGCTAGCTTCTTATCAAGCGTACGATATAAATCCATAATGACTCTGTAATTAGAACCAAGATCCCCTAATGAGCCGCGGGATGCTGAATAAATATCGACAGCTGATTGGAGCGGATTTACGCTAATAACGGAAACGGTAATGTCCATCGTTCTTCCAAATGCTGTGCGCTTCTCCAGCACAATCTCCCCTACGGATTGCACCTCATGAAGCACCTTATATCCTTGCATTTTCTTAAGAGTCGATATCACTTCTTCCCAAGCCTTATCTTTCGACAGCTTGTAGAAATGAGATTTGAGCATTGGATCCTTAGCCCTGTCGCCCGTCTGTTCATGACTGCGCAGCAGCCCGATCAAGGTCCGCTTCAACAACAACGATCTCCCCCTCCGGCATCTATGTACATTACTCTATATGATACCATGATTTGTCCCATGAAAAAAGAGCTATCACTGGATTTAACCAGCAAATGCTCTTTATTTGAAAATGAGAACCCGCCTATGCCGTCCGACTCACATGTTTCTGAACCCGCTTACGCAGGTGGGTGACCGCAGAACCGCTTTTGAGATCCCCTTTCGGGGGCATGTCAGCTGCGTCTCGATGTTGGTCTCCCGTGAAACAGCCATTGGTTCAAAACAGCGTAAAGCCGTAACGAGCATCGCAGGAGGTATTGCTTATTATAGACTGAACAAAAGAAAAAGTAAACTTTGATGGGCTGTTATTTACTGGAGCCGCTCGAATCTTCCTTAACTAAATCGATACGGTCTAGCTCAGCTGCCTTCTCTGCTTCTTCTTCCTCTGCCAAACGCGCTTTCTCCGCTTGGTCTTGAAGCTTCTGGTAAATCAAGTTGAAGTTCCAGAACGCCAGGTAAGCGATGATGCTGCCCATAAAGAAAGGAATAAGAAAAGTGAATCTAGTACTGAAATACATAACCGCGCCGCTCATAATCGCTGTAGAAAGCGAACGGAAAGGTTTGCCGATCGTAATGAGAACAGCGTTTTTCAGTAATTGAAACGTTTTCATATGATAGTGGACAAGCATAGAGAAAAAATTAAATAGCGATACGATTAACAGCAGCAAAAATGCAATGAAAATGTATGAAAGCAAATTCAATTGTTCACGATATACGATAAAGTCAACAACCATAATCGCAAGCAGTATTGTATAAATAATACCGCCTAGCATACTTTGCTTATAATTTTCCTTGTAGCCGCGGAAGAACGTTTTGAACAGCGCAACGTCACTCTCTCCCATTACCCATTTGCGCGCAACCGCAAACATAGCTGCTGTTGCTGGAAATAAGGAGAACGGCGCGACGACTGCCATCGCAATAAGAGCGGAATAGATTTGATTGACATCCTGTGACAAAACCAATCCCCATGCAAAAAAAGCGAATGGAATCGAACAGATCAACCACAAAACATTAATAACTGCCAATCTCATGATCCATTCCGAAATTCGGTAAAACCCACCCATTAGCCCCTTTGGTTCCATCGGATCTGCCTCCAGAAAAGTAAGATTACTCCCACTAGACTACAAAGTGTAGCGGAATTCGTATATCTGTTTTGTAATAAGACAACCAATAGAATAATAATAAAAAAATCGAGGTCGTCCAGATGCCCGTTAGGGATCACGGACTTCCTCGATTTTTTTGGTTACACAAGGGAAACGATTATTAGTTATTTACATAACCGTCGGAAGAGCTTTTTGGACGACGGTTTTCTGGACGTCCTTCGCTGCTTCTTTTACCAGCGTAGCCGCCGCCACTGCTGCTGCCGCCACGGGACTCATAGCCACCGCGTGAGCTGCCGCCAGTACTGCTGCCGCTGCTGCGTCTGTCATCGCGACCGCGATATCCGCCGCCACCGCTGCCGCCAGTGCTGCTGCTGCGATTGCCGCCGTATGAAGAGGACGAACCGCTGCGGTTGAATGGACGACCGTTTGAACGAATGTCCGGCTTGCGTTTTTTCGCGCGAAGCGGATCTTCCGGTGTCAATTCGATTTCTACGTTTTTCTTCTCGCCAGTCAGCAATTTAATTGCTGCTGAGAGCAAGTGAACGGAATCATATTGCTCAAGCAATTGAATCGAAATCGCTTTGTAC
>NZ_JBFTSN010000065.1:0-27756 GCF_056400045.1 Paenibacillus sp. 01L418 | reverse complement strand
GATGTAACCCTGCAACCCCTCGCTTCGCTGAATAATGAACCCCGCAAGCGCCGGCCCTGCGAGCCCGGATGCATTAAAGAAAATCATATTAATTGCAAGAAAACGTATGCGATTCGCTTCCGTTGAGACATCATATTGAATAACTAAATAACCAGTCCAGTAAAGCCCCGCGGCGATCCCATTAAAAATAGCAAACCATATGTAATACTGAGCCACATGCTCTTGTGCAATGACGACCATCAAATAAAAGATGGCAATCATGACGATACCCAGTCGATAAGTGACCATACGATCATGCCGCTTCGCAATCCAGCCACCTAATGCAAAGGCCGGAGGCGTTACGATGAAAACGATGATGTTATAAATACCGTTTACTGTCAAATCCTGCGTTAACCGCCACAAATATAAATTGAGAAACAAACCCGACATCGATGCGCCAAACTGAAAGCAGCAATGAATGATTAAAGCCGTTATCGCTTCCTTGCTAAGTCTGCTCTCTGGCGGAAGCGGCGTACCTTTCATTACATTCCATTTACTCCAAAATCTCGACCCCGTCCGCATTTGCAGCATCCCCCGTTGCTTCTCAACTGAAAAGCGCTTTCTTTTCTATTTAGTTTATCACATGGCTATCATATACCCTCGACTCAATAAAGCGCTCACTCCTTCAAAATAGCCGTTATTCTTCCATATGGAGCAATCAAGTAACCGTATTCATTGTTTATATCCTTTGTTCGCATGATTAGGACTTGCCGATCCGACTTGAAAATAGTAGACATAGCGATTRAACAGATCTGATTTGGTTAATTTTTACATGTGATTCAAAAGCATGCTAATCGTACCTAATCGAGAATAGCCTCACCCCTCAAATCACAAAATACAACCATTACATTAAGAAGGGGGTGAACCGATCATGGCGAAGCAGCAAGGTCATGCAACCAAAAATACAACGACAAAAACTTCCGACAAAAAAGGCAATGCATCCGGCAATAACCACTAGTCCGCAAAACGAATTTATCAACGCAAAAACGACCCATTACCGGCTTACTAAGCTCTGGTAATGGGTCGTTTTATGTTTACAATAGAAGGTTATTTATCTTTTTTGTCGAATTATTTCATATACGATTGCAACTTATAACTAGAAAAAGTGGTGAACCAACTATGACTAATCATTCTTATACTGTCATCGATTTTGAAACGAGCGGCCTTGATCCGAAGAAAGATCGTGTGATTGAGATGGCTGCGATCCGCTGCGTGAATGGTGAAATAGCGAGTGAATTCAGTACTCTCGTACGTTACGATGGCAAGCTGTCTGCCAAAATAACAGAGCTCACCGGCATCACGGATGAGATGACCTCCTACGGCATGGACGAGGACACCGCATTTCGTATTTTGAACCGAATGATAGGCGATAACGTTTTGATTGCTCATAATGCTGCCTTCGACCTTGGTTTCCTGCACCATTCCTTGCTTCGCATTGCGGGCAGATCATTTTCGAACAGCTTCATCGATACGCTCACGATTAGCCGCGCGCGGCATGTTTATCCGCATACACTGAAAGACATGTCCGATCGTTATGGCATTCCGCTCATTGGCGGTCATCGTGCACTGAATGATGTTATCGCTTGTTGGGAAATTTTCCGCAAGATGGATGAAGAGCAATCGGTAGAGAGCTACCTCAATACATTAGGCTACCTCAAGAAATTTGGACCGCCTGCTTGGACGCCGCCAGGGACTAGGCTTGAAGCAATGGAGCTGAAATACGCTCCGCGTTAAACCCGCTCCTTGCCCTTATCCGATTCGCCTGCATTTTTATTTGCGGCATCTCGGTCCTGCTGCATTTCCTCAACCGTCTTCACCTTCAGACGCGCCGCGCCTTTATAATCACGCGTAGGAAGTAAAGGCCCTTCCTCCAGGCGTTTCTTGGCTGCTGCGATAGAATCTGTATACTGTGGCAGCCACTGCTCCTGCGCCACAAGCATCTCATCGACCATCTGCCAAATTTCCTTCGGATTACAAACTGCGCCAACTAGCGGGTCCATCATAAAAGCTTGTCTGAGCAGGTTAATGTCGCCATTTATGGCTGCCTCTACAGCAAGACGCTGCACAGAGATGCTTACATTACACACCGCTGCGGCGCCAAGCGGCAGGTCGCCTACGATTGGCATTGAGATGCCGTTGCGATCAACATAACCTGGCGCTTCAATGATGGCATCGTTAGGCAGGTTAGCTATGACCCCTTTGTTTTCCACATTAAAGTGACCTCGGTAGATTCGTCCTGTTTCGAGTCCTTCAATGATGTATGAACCATGCTCATGACTGCGCAGCTCCGACTTGAATTCATTTGCAGGGTCCTTCATCCAGTTTGGAAAATCAGTCTCGAACCAATTTCGTCCTTCCGTGCATACACGAAGATACCCGCCCGTTTCTCCGTTAATCCATGAGCTCAAATCGATCCAATCGTTAATTTCTTCAGGCCGCTTCCGATACCAAGGGACATACTCGCTCAAGTGACCGTTAGACTCTGTACTGTAATACCCGAAGCGGCGCAGCATATCAATGCGTACCTTTTCCGTACGGCTGAAATCTGGATGTTTCTCAAATGCTTCGAGCAGCTTGCCGGTTAGATCCTCACCGTTATGATTAATTTGGATGTACCAGGTCTGATGGTTGATACCCGCGCAAATAATATCGACTTCCTCTTGCTTTAGTCCAAAAGCTTCGGCTATTTGCCAGTGTCCGCCTTGCACGCCATGGCATAAACCAATCGTCCGGACACCGCCATACTTGTTGCATGCCCAAGTCATCATCGCCATCGGGTTCGCGTAGTTGAGCAGAAGCACATCCTTTGCAGCAACCTCGCGGATATCACGGCATATGTTCATCATCTCAGCGATGCCCCGCTGCCCATACATAATGCCGCCAGCACAGACCACCGACACGAATAGTGCAAATGACGTATTTCGCATCCTTCAAAGCTTCGCGCCGATCGGTTGTAGATTGAATAGAAATCGACAGGCCGTTCTCATGAATATCACGCTGACAAAGCGCAGTCACCATCTCCAGGTTATGTGCATTAATATCTGTAAATGCGATTTCAATGTTTTGAAACTCCTGTACAGCGAGCAAATCCCGCAGCAGTCCACGCGTGAATCCAATCGAGCCTGCGCCTATAAATGCAATTTTAAAAGTAGACATGCCAATCAGCCTCCGATTATCGTCTAAATAGAGTTTGTTTAATCTCCTCTACATTTTAGCAACGATAAAACGGAAGCGTTATCAATATTGTGACCAACTGCCATTCATAGTGTCAGAAATCGTCACTTTGTATTATTCATTGCGCTGCCAGCGGAAGTCCAATGTTTGCGTATTGACCGAGTGACGGTAAGCAATTGGTGTCTGCTTCATATATTTTTTGAACATTGCATGAAAGTATTGCCTACTCCCCACTCCAACATAATCACAAATATCCGCTATTGCAATATCCGTCTCTCGGAGCAGCATTTTTGCTTTCTCCATTCGCACCTCCGTTAAATAGCCTGTTAACGTTTGGCCTATCTGCGCGCGAAATACACGATGCAAATAACCTGGATGTAAGCTTACAGCTGCAGCAATATCCTTTACTTGAATATCTCTATCATAGTTATGATGCATATATTCAATCGATTGCTTCACATAAGCTTCAATCGGATTAGCCCCTTTTACGCCAGCTTCCTTATGAAGTCGCGCTATCGCCAAGATCAATTGAGCAAACAACAGCTCTGCCTTCATATTGACGCTCCTGCCTCGGCTGTCCAGTTCAAGAACTAGGCTCTTTAGCACCTGATACACTTCATTCGGATCACGCAAAAACAAATAAGAGGACGGCTCTGTGATCAATCTGTCCACAAATTCGTCCTCCATCGCAAGCTGCCGTATAGAGGGAAACGCCGAGGGGCGTTCCCTAAAATCAAATTCAACATTAAGCATCCGGCAGGGCCCACGCTCGTCAACGGTCAGTCGGTGCGGCACATTCGCATCAAGAATAATGAAATCACCCTTCTTGAGCGTCATTTCACATGCACGGCTGGTTGCCTCTGCTTCCAGCTCTATCCCGCAAGCACCGGAAATGACATACATTATTTCGATTGCATCATGCGTGTGGAAGGCCATCTCGTAATCAGACCATTGCTTAAAATAATAAGCAAACACATGCGGATAAAAATCTCCATTCAGCCATTCTCGCTTGAACAACGTCCCACTCACGTGAAGCCCCCCTTACTTATAGACAAGTATGGTTACGCGGATGCAAGCTTAACTACGGCAAGAAGCGCCGTTTCAATCTCACGCTCGATCGCTTTCGCTACAACATCTGTATGCGGATCATATTCGCCCGCCAAATCAGAATCTGCGTAACCGTCCAGTGCGAGAATCGCTCCCGCGCGTGCACCGCGCATCGTAGCGATAACGAACAAAGCTGCAATTTCCATTTCAACAGCTAGTGCGCCTGCTTGTTTGTACTGGCGATGCGGAATGTCTACAACTCCTGAGAAAAAGACATCAAGCGTTACCGTTATGCCTTTTTTAACAATGCCTTCGCTCTCAAGCGCAGATGCATATAACGCTTCAGTAACCGCGCTGTCTGCAACAGCTGGGAATCCTGCCGGCACCAGCTGATGCGTGAGCCCTTCCGCTCTAACTGCCGCTGTGCTGACGATTAGGCTTCCTGCAGGGTGATCTGCTGAATAAGATCCCGCTGTACCGACACGAATAAGTGTCTTAACGCCTCCGCGGATAAGCTCCTCAAAGCATACCGCGGCACCTGACGAACCTACGCCGTGGCTTACCACGGCTAGTCTTACTCCTTGATATTCACCAACAAATGTCCGATATTCGCGAGCGAATGCAAGCTCTTTTACATTGTCCAGCTTCTGTGAAATCGTCTCCGCACGGCGCGGATCACCACATACGATAGCGTAAGCCGGCAAATCTTCTGGGTTAACTTGTAGTATAGGCAGCATCTGATTAATCAAACTCCTTCGTTATCCATTCGTCTTCCGGCATCGAATTCTCTTCGCTCGTGAAGCGTTGTTCTTGAAATGGATCGGCATAGTTGTGGAAGCCGTTGCGCTCCCAGAAGCCTTCGCGATCCTCTTTCATAAACTCAATACCTCTAATCCACTTTGCGCTTTTCCAAAAATACAAATGAGGAACGAGCATCCGCATCGGCCAGCCATGCTTGTCAGTCAGCGGCTCACCGTCAAATCGATGCGCAAGCAGTACATTATCGTGCAATAAATCCTCAAGCGGCACATTCGTGTCATAGTCCTCATCTGCATGAAACATAACATATTTGGCATCTGGCTTAACACCCAGCAAAGGCAGCAAGTCCTTGAACTTAATGCCTTCCCATTCTGTGTCCAGCTTCGACCAGCGCGTTACACAATGAATGTCGCACTTCGTTTGGGTTTGAGGCATAGCAAGCAGCTCTTCGAAGCTGAACGTACGCTCCTCCTCTACCTCGCCGAATACTCGCAGCGACCAAGTGTTGATGTCATAGGAAGGAACCTCTCCCTCATGCAAAATCGGAAAACGCTCGGTCATCGTTTGACCAGGGGGAATCCGATGAGCGATCTCGGGAGCAAGCACCGTCTGTTTAATGCTATTCACTTTTTTGAGACGTTCTGCTTTTTTATGCATCTCGTATACCTCCAAATTCCATTCCTTGCTGATTCATTTCAAGCTATTAAGCATCTCAGCTCTACCTGGAGCTCTCATTCGACTTGCGAGCTTCCTGCATATAACCTTTATCTTTAAAGAACAACATAGCGAGAATCGTAACGATATAAGGCAGCATCATCGTAAAATGAGTTGGCAGCGCGAAGCCCTGCAGCCTGATGCTGAGTGCATCCATAAATCCGAACAGCAAGCTCGATGCCGCAACACCGATTGGATTGGATTGGCCTAACATCGTTGCAACGAGCGCAATGAAACCTCTACCGGAAGTCATTCCCTCTGTAAACATAGTGACATTGCCGAGCGACAGCTGCGCGCCTGCTAACCCGCACAGAGCGCCGCAGAGCAGCACTGCTCCATATTGAATGCGGGTTACCTTGATGCCTAAGCTTTTGGCTGCTGTTGGATTCTCTCCAGCTGCCAGCAAGCGAAAGCCCGTAACCGTTTTGAACAAAAACAGCTGCAGCACAATAACGAGAATGATGGACAAGTATACCAGCGGGGAATGCCCGGATAAAACTTCTCCGAACCATGGAATATCCTTTAACAATGGAATATCCCATTTAGGCAGACCAATCATATCCTTATTGTAGTATGCGCCTTTCACATCAAAGATCGCACGCAGTGAGAATGTCGTCAGTCCAAGCGCCAGAAAGTTAAGCGCAATACCAACAACGATAACATTCGCTTTCAGATGAATACTCATAAAACCGAACAACACTGAAAACAGGAGTGAGCATAATACCGCAAACAATACGGCTGCGAATACATTTCCGGTGAAGTGGTTGCCTACAATCCCAGAAAATGCACCGATCAATACTAAGCCTTCAAGGCCTACATTAAACAAACCAACACGCGCGCATATTGCGCCGCCGAGTGCCGCAAGCAGAATTGGTGTAACCATACGAAGCGTCGAGGCATACAGCGAGACATCTAATAAAAAATCCATACTTATGACCTCGCCTTCCTGCGTTTAATGAACGAATATGTGAACTTAGCAGAAACGAACAAAATGAGCACCGCTTGAATAATGCTGGATACCTCCAGCGGAACATCTGTATTCCGCTCCATGCCCATACCGCCAGTCTGCAGTGCAGCAAGCAAAATCGCTGCTACAGCCGTACCGAGCGGATGCGATCCGGCAAGCAATGTGGCCATGATACCCGACCATGCGTAACCTGGAGAAGTCAACGCGCCGTCCAAATAGCGGTACTGCGTGCCGAGCACTTCAACGGAGCCAGCTAGTCCAGCAAAACCTCCGCTGACGAACATGCTGATAAGCATCATTTTTCCACGCTGCACGCCGCCATAGCTCGCAAACAACGGATTGCCGCCAAGCATTCTAATTTCATAACCCTTAACGGTATAGCGCATGAACAAGAAAAGCAATATTGCTCCGACTACAGCGATAATAAATCCGCCATGAAGGCTCATTCCTTTAAACAGCTTCGGCAGCCATACGCTTTGATCAAGCATAACCGTCTGCGCCATTGCAGCAGAGCCTGTACGATCCTTGAGCGGATACGATACAATATACCCTGCAAACAACGTTGCAATATAATTGAGCAATAATGTGGTAATGAGCAGATTCATTCGAAATCTAGCATCGAGCCATCCTGCGAATGCCGACCATATTCCCCCGGAAATAATTCCAGCTATAATAGCAGCTACGAGCTTAAACCAACCTGGCCCCGGCAAATAGATTGCCGTTACCGCTGCGCTTAGAGCGCCTAATACCATTTGGCCTTCTGAGCCCATATTAAAAAATCCAGCACGGAATGCCAGCGCCACCCCTAGACCAATAAGGATAATAGGCGTTGCTCTACTGAGTGTATTCGTAAAAAAATAAAAGCTGCCGAAGGCGCCCTTCCACATTTCCGCGTATGTCTCCATTACGGAGCCTCCGACGATAACAATGGCAATCGCACCCGCTGCTAAACCGATGATAACAGCCAAAAGCGGCTGTAACAGCGAACGTCCGAATTGTACCAGCTTATCCAACCGCTTTTCCTCCCGCCATTAACAAACTAATTTGCTCTTCTGTAGCTTTGTCAGCATCCAGTTCCCCTACGATCTTACCTTCATACATGACCAACACCCGGTCAGATAGCTTTAAAATTTCAGTCAGCTCTGATGAAACAAGCAATATCGCTCCGCCTTCATCCCGCTTCTTTAGAAGCTCGCCGTGTATAATTTCCATTGCGCCGACATCAACGCCTCGCGTTGGCTCCGCTGCGATAAGAAACGGCGTCTTCTGCGCAAGTTCCCGTGCAACGATAAGCTTCTGTAGGTTTCCGCCGGATAAATACTGAGCTTTTGTAGATAAAGAGCCTGTTTTTATCCCAAAGCGTGTCACCCACTCGCCTACCATCTGACGAATGCTCGTCCCATTCAATACACCAAGCTTTTGATGCTTGTCAGCATGTCCCATCAAGCCATTCTCCGTAACGGTCGCATCCTTCGCAACGCCCCACTGGTAACGGTCCTCAGGAATATGAGCAAGCCCGCTTTCACGAATATCGCCAACTGGCGCACCGGTCACATCTTTACCCAGCAGCTTGATTGTGCCGGCTCCGGGTTTCATTAAACCAGATATCGTCTGCAATAACTCGGATTGACCATTGCCAGAAATACCCGCGATCCCCACAATTTCGCCTCCATTGACATGAAGGCTAATATCGCTAAGAAGCGGCTTCGCTTTGACACCAGGAATAGAAACATTCGATACCTCAAGAACAGGCTTGCCTCTGCTCACCTTATTTCGTGATATATGTACTAAATCCCGGCCTACCATAAGCCGTGACAAATGTTCCGCATTCGTGTCTTTCGCTTCGACTGTCCCCGTCACCTTGCCATCTCGAAGGACGGTAACACGGTCAGCAACTTCCATAATTTCTTGCAGCTTATGACTAATAAGAATAAAGCTTTTGCCCTGCGCGGCTAATCCTTTAATCGCAATGAGCAGCTCTTTCACTTCGAGCGGCGTCAAGACGCCAGTCGGCTCATCCAAAATAATAACTTCAGCGCCCTGATAGAGCACTTTCAATATTTCAACGCGCTGCTGCATGCCAAGCGAGCAATCTGCAACTTTCTTCCAAGGGTCTACCGGCATGCCATAAAGCTTGCCGATTCTTTCCACCTCTGTGGCAGCTGCCTTACGGTCAAAACCTACCCCTTTGGAGGGCTCGCGCCCAATAACGATATTTTCGGCAATCGTAAACGTCGGGAATAACATGAAATGCTGATGAACCATTCCAATCTTATGCTTAATCGCATCAGCTGGGTTCCCGAACGAAACCGGCTTGCCGTCAATGCGAATTTCACCGCTAGTTGGACTTTCCATCCCGTACAGAATACGCATTAACGTCGTTTTTCCTGCACCGTTTTCACCTACTAAGGCATGAATTTCTCCTTTTTGCAGCGAAAACTGAACATTGCTATTTGCGGTTACGCTCCCATATGACTTCGTAATGCTGTCCATTTGCAGCAACATACAAAAGCTCTCCCCTTTCAATCCCGATATAAACAAAAAAACCGCTCCCTCGATTACAGAGGAAGCTTCTAGGCAACAAGCAAGCCGGCTGCATGGGTAGCAGCCGGCCTGTTGTACTATTGAGCTAGCGGATTAACTACTACGATTTTACCAGATTTAATGTCTTCTGCGATAGCTTTTACTTTATCGACATTTTCTTGGCCAATAAACGGGCTAAGCGTTGATTTGCTGTCTCTTGTTACGAAAGTCAAGCCTACGCCGTCTTCTTTCAAGCCGTAGTCTGCAACGCCGAATGCAAAGCTGCCATCAACGAAGCTTTTCACTGTTTCGTAAGCAACTGCATCCGTACCTTTCAATTGTGAAAGCACGATATGCTCTGGATCTTCATCCGTACGGTCTGTATCTTGACCTGAAGTGAAGAAGCCTTTTTCTTTCGCTGCGTCAAACACACCATTGTCGCCAACTGCTGCCATACCTGCGATAAAGTCAGCGCCTTTGGACTGTTGAAGAAGCGCAAGCTCTTTACCTTTAACTGGATCCGTGAAGCTGCCTACATAGTTGATAAGGAATTGCGCATCTGGATTTGTGCTTTTCAGACCTTGTTCAAATCCTGATGTATATTTGCTAAGAAGTGGAGCGTCCATTGCAACGACTGCACCCACAATATTTGTTTTAGTTGCAAGACCTGCAAGTGCTCCCATCAAGTAGGAAGCTTCATGCTCGCGGAAGTTAACGCTGCGAACGTTTGGAAGATCAACTACAGTATCGATAACTGCAAAAGACTTGTCCGGATTTTCAGCAGCCACTTTCTTAAGTGCATCTTCTGCTTGGAATGTTGCTGTAATAATCAAGTCGTAATCTTCAGCTACAGTTGCACGAAGATTTTGTTCAAAACCCGCTGGGTCAGTGGACTCAATTGTTTTCACTTCAGCGCCAAATTCGGAGCCTGCTTTTTTGAAGCCTTCATCCATCAATACAAAAAACTTGTTAACGCCAATTTTTTCGGGCAATACAAGAGCGATTTTTTTCTTGTCCGCTTTGTCGCCTGCACCGTTATTCGCTGCGTTTCCTGGTTCATTTTTGTTAGATCCGCAAGCTGCAACAATCGCAACCATTAGAAACAACGATACCGCCAAAGCAAAAACCTTTTTCATCGTAATCTCCCCTAAACAATTGAATGTATTAATTCCTTTTAATCCTAGTTGTTTTATCGGATTTTGTCAATCTTTTTCGATTCGACAAATTTCTAGTTTATTCTACACTAAATTCATCCACAATAATAATAAAATATGAAATTAGTCACGAATTTGTAACATCCGATTCCATATTACGACTCATTTGCTCAAACAACTGAACACCTTGCTCCATATCTGCTATCGACATGCCATCGAACAGCTTAAGCATCAGCTTCGAGCGTATCGTCTCAATTAAATGGATGATTTCCAAGCCCTCTTCCGTAATTTCGAGCATCACGACACGCCGATCCTTCTCGCCGCGTTCGCGCTTCACATACCCAAGCTCTATCAAACGATCAGCAATTCCAGTAACTCCCCCACTAGTGATGAGCAGCTGCTCAGCCAAAGCTGATGCTTTCTGTGGTCCTGATTTCCCTAAAATAATTAACATTTTTCCATGGGTCATGCCTAAGCCATGCACATTATAGGTGTGCCATTCGGTGTTTATTTGTCTTCTCACTTGACGAAATGATTCGTCCAGCCGCCTCATTAATTCTTGTCTTTCCATATTTGAAGCTTCCAATTGATCACCAACCTATCTACTTTCTTTAGTCCATACTGTTGTTCATATTATACCTTCCCTTTCTTTGTTTAACTAACGTTCTGCACGAAATAAATATGAAACCTTTTTGATTTAGCACAAAAAGACCAACCCAAGGTTGCAGGTTGACCTTTTTGTCTGAAAAAGTATAAAACTGCTTGATCTATCCTTGCAAAAATCGCAGCGGCGGCTTGCCAAGCAGTCCCATTCGCGCAGTCTGCCACAGCTCTTGCATTAATTGCTGCAGCGGCCATGCTGCCGTTGATGCTGCGGACACCGCAACACCGTAACGATAGGTCATAGACGCTCCGCCAATTACTTTATGAGCCTCGGGAGCTTCGAAGCTGTCCAGTTTCTCCTGAAGCTGCTCCAGATGGCTGCTGTTGACACGATCACTGAACACATAAAAGGTAGCCCAGTGCGTCATCTCATCCCAGCTGCCAGGCGCAGTTATAACTTGACTGCCTGGCACTACTCGCTGACGCTGCGAGAAGATAAGCTCTTCACCATAATGAACGGTTAATGAATTGCTGTATGAGCGATAGTCGAAGCGTTCGCCGCGAAGCGTGCGACCTGGACAAAGGACGTCGGCTTGCAGCCAAGCGGACCCTTTTTGCAGTCGAACCTGAGTATCGTTTCGAAAGGCTGCTTCCTTATATAGCATAATGGGCTCCGGCATATGCTCGACGACTGCATCTGCCTCTAGTTCGAACAATTGCTGCATCGAAGATTCACTGTTAGGTAAACTAGGATGCACCTTCGTATAAGATTGGTTCGTAATCATGACATGAGAGTGCTGCTCGGCTGTCCATTCCAGCTCATACCGGTCACCGCTGAGCAGGCCAGGTGAAACATCCATTACGATTACGCCCAGCTGACCATCCAGTGGAAAAGCTTTGGCAATCTTTATCGGAGCGGTATGATATTTATTGCCGATTAACGTTTGACCGAGGCGGCTGGCAAACGTTGCACGCAGTACGGATGTCCTTACCTCTCCCACTGCATTATCCTCGTGCCGAATGGCTGCAGCCTCTGCACTGCTTTGCTCACGCCTCATTAGGAAGCTGTGTGCCGCTTGTCATCAGGTATGCTCGTAAGCTGGATCACATGGGAGTGTTCCGTTCCGCGCGCATGTGCTACCTCATGTGTAAGCCAATTCACAATCTCATCCACGCCATCGCCGCCAAACAAATTAGAGAAAACGAAAGGACGCTCCCCGCGCATCTTAATTGTGTCAGCTTCCATAACTGCGAGACTCGCTCCTACATACGGCGCTAGATCGATTTTGTTAATGACAAGCAGGTCCGAGCGCATAATGCCAGGTCCGCCTTTGCGTGGAATCTTCTCGCCTTGGGCAACATCGATAATATAAATAAAACGATCGACAAGCTCAGGACTAAACGCCGCAGCAAGATTATCTCCGCCGCTCTCAATGAAAATCAGATCCAGATGGTCAAAACGCCGCTCCAGCTCCTCGATAGCTTCAAAATTCATCGATGCATCCTCTCGAATGGCTGTATGCGGGCACCCGCCAGTTTCAACACCGATAATACGTTCTTCCGGCAGCACACCCGTATTGAACAAAATACGAGCATCTTCCTTCGTGTAAATATCGTTCGTAATGACAGCGAGGCTGTATTTGGTATGAAGCTCAYGCGTTAATCGTTCAACAAGCGCTGTTTTTCCTGAGCCTACTGGTCCCCCGATACCGATACGGATCGGCCTTGAGCTGTCTATTGCCGGGCTTTCCCATTCCTGATGCGTATGTCCTTGTCCTTGGCACATTTTTCATTCCTCCATTAATTTATAATTAAGACATAAATAATCGCGAATATAACCTCTCGTGGCGCATCATCGCCATCTCCGCCATCGGCATATTAGAATAGGCTTGTTCCGGATCCGTCGCACGCACGATTTCCAAAGCGTCTGTTGTTAGCGGTATAAGCCTTGCGATCAACGATTGACCCTCCGTCTGTCCCATCGACATCAGCCGCAGAGCGCTGTTGACGCAAGTTACGATGCAAGTATACAAATAGCCTTGGATCGCTTTCTCCTCCGATATGCCAAGCACCCAGCAGGCATAGCCGTGCGAGAGAGGATGGGAAGCAAAACAATTCCCTGCCTTCATTGCTTCCAGTAAAGGCGACCAATCCAGCTGCGGATGTATAGCTGCTGCAAGCTGAAGCAGCCGCCGTCCCATTTTCTCTACGCCGCTGCGTGTTTCTGATGCGACCCTTTGCAAATGAACAATCCGCTCAATCGCCCACACCTTCTCCCAATTCCCTTTTGGCGCATCCCTATATACGGCCTTGATCACCATCGCATCCGAGCTTGCCCAGCTTTGCAAAAGCATGGCTGAGGCATAATCATAGAGCTGAGCAGAACGATTCATACGGCCATCTTGAACCATGGTCTCAAGTCCGAACGAATGCGAGAAGCCGCCGATCGGCAGTGCTGAATCGAGCAGCTGCTGCATAGCCAGCCATTTCATATCATCATTCAATTTTTCGCTCGACCTCCTGTCCTCCATGGCCGCAGCGCGCAGCTAAAATAAGAAATAACGCTGCCCCATCGGCAGCACCTCAGCTGGCTCGCAGGTCACATGCTCGCCATCTACCAGAACATGATAGGTTTCCGCGTCAACCTCAAGCTTAGGCGTTGCATCATTGTGGATCATATCCTTCTTCGTTACGCTGCGGCAGCCTTTTACTGGTTCAATACGTTTCTGCAGTCCGAGCTCCTTCGCAACCCCGAGGTCATAGGCTGCCTGAGATACAAACGTAATCGAGCTGCTAAACACCAGCTTCCCAAAAGAGGCGAACATCGGCCGACCGAACACAGGCTGCGGTGTTGGGATGGAAGCGTTTGGATCACCCATCTGCGCAAATGCGATGCTCCCGCCCTTCAGCACGAGATCCGGCTTGACGCCAAAAAACATCGGATTCCAAATGACAAGATCGGCGAATTTGCCCACTTCCAGCGAACCTACCAGATGAGAGACTCCATGCGTGATCGCAGGATTAATCGTATATTTGGCAATGTAGCGCTTAATACGGAAGTTATCATGCTGTTCATTGTCGGGAAGGAGCGGTCCTCGCTGCTTTTTCATCTTGTCTGCCGTTTGCCATGTGCGGATAATAACTTCTCCTACGCGCCCCATCGCCTGTGAATCGGAGCTAATCATGCTGAATACGCCCATATCATGCAAAATATCTTCCGCTGCAATCGTCTCCGGCCTAATCCGAGAATCAGCGAATGCAACGTCCTCAGGAATGCTGCTGTCCAAATGGTGGCAAACCATCAGCATATCCAAATGTTCTTCTATCGTATTAATTGTAAAAGGACGAGTAGGGTTCGTGGATGACGGCAAAACATTCATCTCACCCGCCGCGATGATGATGTCTGGGGCATGACCGCCGCCCGCGCCCTCGGTATGATAAGTATGAATCGTTCTTCCGCCTATGGCCGCAAGCGTATCCTCAACAAAACCTGCCTCATTCAGCGTATCGCTGTGGATAGCAACTTGAATGTCATACTGATCTGCGGCTTGCAGGCAAGCGTCAATTGCTGATGGTGTTGTTCCCCAGTCCTCATGCAGCTTAAGCCCAATGGCTCCCGCTTCAATTTGCTCAATGAGCGGAGCGGTGAATGAAGCATTGCCTTTACCCGTAAAGCCGATATTCATCGGAAAATGTTCGGCTGCCTCCAGCATGCGCCGCATATGCCACGCGCCAGGTGTAACCGTCGTTGCATTGGTTCCTGTTGCYGGACCTGTTCCGCCGCCGATCATCGTCGTGACGCCTGAGGAGAGCGCCGTTTCAATTTGCTGCGGACAAATAAAATGAATATGCGAATCAATGGCTCCTGCTGTTACAATCTTTCCTTCACCGGCAATAACCTCGGTACTTGCGCCAACAATCATATTCGGGTGCACGCCGTCCATTATGTCTGGATTTCCGGCTTTGCCGATGCCAACGATAAATCCATCCTTTAGGCCGATATCCGCTTTCACAATGCCGGAATGATCGATAATAACGGCATTCGTAATCAATGTATCCAGCACACCCTCATCACGCTGCGCGCCGCTCGACTGCCCCATGCCATCGCGTATAACTTTGCCGCCGCCGAACTTGCATTCGTCGCCATACACCGTGTAATCATGTTCAATCTGTGCCCATAGCTCCGTATCTGCCAGCCGAATGGCATCACCCGTTGTAGGGCCAAACATGGCCGCATAGCTGCGTCGATCCATCTTAGTCATTTACCTTCGCCCTCCCAAGCCGCAAGTCGTTCGCGAACAACATCTGGCAGCCTGCCGTTCTCCGCTTTCCCTTGGCTGAGACCATTAAGTCCATAAGATTGCTTTTTACCACCCAGCTCAACGACGGTTATAGGCTTCTCCTCACCGGGCTCGAAACGAACCGCTGTCCCTGCTGCGATGTGAAGACGCATCCCGAAAGCTGCCTCGCGATCAAACCTCAATGCACGATTCACTTCAAAAAAATGAAAATGAGAGCCTACCTGAACCGGTCTATCTCCAGTATTTACTACAATTAACTGCTTCGTCATTCGTCCGGCATTTAATTCAATTTCACCGTCAGCCGTTCGATATTGTCCAGGTATCACAGGCCATTCTCTCCTCCTCTATAAAGCTGATCGTTCACATACCACTTTCTATATCAAATGAAATGATGCCCATAGCCGTTTTACTTATCGTTATCAAGTTATCGGGTCGTGAATGGTAACAAGCTTCGTTCCGTCTGGGAAAGTCGCTTCCACCTGAACCTCGTGAATCATTTGCGGTATGCCAGTCATGACTTGATCTGCATTCAAAATTTTTGTTCCAAATGCCATTAGCTGTGCAACGGTCATTCCATCACGAGCGCCTTCCATAATTTCAGAGGTGATTAACGCTATGCTTTCAGGATAATTAAGCTTCAAGCCGCGATTCATTCGTCGTCTTGCCAAATCTGCAGCGATCGTAATGAGCAGCTTTTCTTTTTCACGTTCGGTCAATTGCATATACTCACCTCTTTATCTGTATTAKTTTTATTATAAACAGCAAATACGGGTTCKTAAATCATTTAATGTTAGTTTTTGTGACATAAAAACAAAAAGTCCAGAAAAAGCGACTCGCGCTCGTCCTAGACTTAACATGACAATAACACAATTATTGCGATGAGAATAATCGACTATTTTCTGCATCATTCGAGAAAAATAGATTTAACTCTACCTTATTTATCCTACTTTAAAGCCTAGTTTGCTTTGGACATGCCCCATCACGCTCTCCAAGCCGCTTAATTGAAAACCGTATTCAAACAGCTTCCCTGTTTCCGTGAATCGCTGCTCTGGCGTCTTCGCCCCCATAATGACGGATACAAGCCGTTTGCCATCCTGCTTCGCAGTACCTGTAAAGCAATAGCCAGCCTGCACGGTATAACCTGTTTTCAATCCGTCATTGCCCGGAAATGCATACGGCATGCCGCTTAGCATCATGTTTGTCGTCTTCAATCTTTGCGAGGTGCTCGCAAGCTTCACGCTATTGCGGCTGGAAACATCGACTACCTCAGGATACTTCTTCAGTAAATAGGCAGCTAGTGCTGCTGTATCCTTAGCTGACATCATGGTATCCCTGTCTGAGGAAGCAGCTTCGAACGGAAGCAGATCCTCATGGCTTAGGCCCGTTGCATTCGCAAAGACGGTTTGATTGGACAAGTCCAGCTTAGCAGCCCGATTGTTCATTAATTGAACAAATGCAGCCTCACTGCCGCTAACATGCTCTGCAAGCGCTACTGCCGCATCGTTCGCGGAATGAATCGCCATCGCTTCAAAAAGCTCTCTAACCGTATAGGTCTCCCCCGCCGCAAAGCCTATTTGGGAACCTGGCACCTCTGCAGCATAAGCGCTGGTTTTCACTTGTTCTTTCCAATCAAGCGTACCTTCACTTGTGAGATCTAATATGATAAGCTCTGTCATCAGCTTCGACATGCTTGCAGGCGGCAGCGCTTCATTTGCATTTTTTTCGTAGAGCACTTCCCCTGTATTGAGATCTATTAAAATAGCCGAGCTAGAATCCAATTGCAAATCAGCTTTAGATGGGCTGCCTTTTAATGAAATGACGTAAAAGACACTGACGATCACTCCAATTGCGGTTAGAAGCCACAAGATTGTACCTCCACGTTTTCTTCCATACGTTTCTTGCTGCATAAAAAACGATCCCCTTTCACTGTCTCTTCTATACAACCAAGTATAGGAGAGTCAGTTTAAGGAGACCGTAAACAAACCATAAGAAACCCTTAATTATTAATTAATAATCGGCAATGTTATACGGAATGCCGTTTGCTCCGAATCACTCGTAACCGAAATCGTACCTTCATGCTTTTCAACGATGCCTTTGACAATGGCAAGCCCTAAGCCGGAACCGCCAGACCACTGTGTTCTTGATTTGTCTACGCGATAAAATCGTTCAAAAATATGAGGAATGTCCATCATTGGAATCGGTTCACCAAAATTAATAACCTCGATAACGGCTGCACTGCCCTCCAACTGAACAGTCACAACGACCTGTTTGCCGTCTCTGCCGTAATTCATGGCATTCACTATCAAGTTTTCGAATACACGCACAAGCTTGGCTGCATCTCCCTTGATCATGACTGACGTTTTATCTGTCACCAGCTTGCTCTGCATTCCCGCTTCCTCCAGCGGCAAACGAAACTGCACAAGCAGCTGTCCGAGCATTTCGATTAAATTAAAATTCGTTACTTTAAGCGCAGTCGTATCATGCCTCATTCTCGTATATTCAAAAAGATCATTAATGAGGACATTCAGCCGCATCGATTTTTCATAAGCGATTTGAACATAGTGGCGCAGCTCTACCTCGTCTCGATAACGATCCTGCTCAATAAGTCCCAAATACCCAAGCACTGACGTTAAAGGTGTTCGCAAATCATGGGAAACGTTCGTGATCAATTCGTTTTTGGTTTGCTCTGCCTTCCGCTCTTCCACGAGCGCATGATGGAGCCTTCCTGCCAAGCTGTTCATATTGGCTGCCATAGGACCAAATATATTTCTTTTCCGCACTTCGATTTTGTAATCCATATCATAGGTACCGTCAGCAATGCCGCGAACCGTCTTATTCATTTGACCGAGATAATGAAATAAGCTCCACTGGAGAATGATGTAGTAAAAAAGAGACATTACAATGCCCGCAGCACCATACACAAGCCGTCGATCAAACCTATCAATGAATTGATAAAAAACTCTCATTGGCCTTACATTATCGATAAGCCACATTCCGAACCCTAATAGGATATACAGTGAAAAGGCCGCTAGCACGGCGCTTATCGCGATATTCAGCAACGAACGGAAGACAAGCTTTAATGCAATGTTATCCTTCAATTTTATAGCCAACCCCCCAGACCGTGATGATCATCTTATCTCCAAGCTCCTTCTCCAGCTTATCTCTGAGCTTGCTAATATGGACCATTACCGTATTGTTGGAATCAAAATATTTTTCTTTCCACACCTGCTGGAAAATATCCTCCGCACTAAACACGCGACCAGGCTGGCCAGCGAGCAAATGCAAAATGCCGAACTCAGTAGAAGTTAGATGCAGCGGATTGCCGTCTATTTCAGCCGTATGGCTCAGCTTATCGATCCGCAGCGGTCCAAGGCGAAGTTCCTTATCTAGTCGCGCCCCGTTATTCGCACTTGCTTGGCCGCTGTACTGATAGGATCTTCTCAGTAAAGAGCGTACCCTAGCCACAAGTTCAAGCGGATTAAACGGCTTGATCATATAATCGTCTGCACCGGTCATCAGCCCCATAATTTTATCCATATCCTCTGCTTTTGCACTGAGCATTAGAATAGGGACCGATTGATCGCGTCTGAGCCGCCTCGTAGCTTCCAGCCCATCCATATTCGGCATCATGATGTCTAAGATGACTAAGTCAAACGGATCTCGCGCATAAGCAAGCAGCGCCTGCTCCCCGTCATACGCCTTTTCGGTAATAAACCCTTCATTTTTCAAATAGATCTCTATAAGATCGGCAATTTCCCGCTCATCATCAACAATTAATACTCTTCTTTCCAATTTTAAGCGCCTCCTTATTCATCTTCAAATTATTCTCATCGTTACCAATGAGCATACTATACATGAATAACCTGCATCATGTCCTATTGTTTCACGGAATATCACAATGTTTAAGCCATTTTTAATGTTTTTTTAACATTTATTTGCGAAACGCCTTTCGGCCCTCCGTTATAGCCAACGCCTGTCCGTTGTGATAAAATCGAGAGTATTGATATTTTAATAAGCATATAGGGGGAACTTACATGGCGGCCAAAAGAATGCGTTCAGACATGATCAAAAAAGGATTCGACCGCGCACCGCACCGCAGCTTGCTTCGCGCCGCAGGCGTAAAAGAGGAAGATTTCGACAAGCCGTTTATCGCGGTTTGCAACTCGTATATTGATATTATTCCTGGTCACGTTCATCTACAGGAGTTCGGCAAGCTCGTTAAAGAAGCGATCCGTGAAGCTGGCGGCGTTCCTTTCGAATTTAACACAATCGGCGTTGATGATGGTATTGCAATGGGTCACATCGGTATGCGTTATTCACTTGCCAGCCGTGAAATTATTGCCGATTCCATTGAAACAGTCGTAAATGCTCACTGGTTTGACGGTATGGTTTGTATTCCGAACTGTGACAAAATTACACCGGGCATGATCATGGGCGCACTTCGCGTCAATATCCCGACTATGCTTGTAAGCGGCGGACCTATGAAAGCCGGTAAAACATCCGATGGTCGTTCGATTTCACTCTCCAGCGTATTTGAAGGCGTAGGCGCTCACCAAGCTGGTAAAATCAATGACGATCAACTGATGGAGCTTGAACAATTCGGTTGTCCGACTTGCGGCTCTTGCTCCGGTATGTTTACGGCAAACTCCATGAACTGCTTGGCAGAAGGCATGGGACTTGCAATGCCTGGTAACGGCACGATTCTTGCTGTTTCTCCAGAACGCAAAGAGTTCGTTAAAGACGCTGCTCGCCAATTGATGAAAATCATCGAGCTAGGCATCAAACCTCGCGACATTGTTACAAAAGATACAATCGACAATGCATTTGCTCTAGATATGGCAATGGGCGGCTCAACAAACACAGTTCTTCACACGCTAGCAATCGCGCATGAAGCTGGAATCGAGTACCCAATTGAGCGTATTAACGAAGTAGCTGAACGCGTACCGCATTTGGCAAAAATCGCTCCTGCATCCGATTATCACATTGAAGATGTGCATAATGCAGGCGGCGTAAGTGCTGTCCTTAATGAGCTATTCAAGAAAGAAGGCGCATTGCATGGTGACTGCATCACCGTTACTGGCAAAACGCTGCGTGAAAATGTTATTGGCTGTGAAATTCAAGACACCGATGTTATTCATACCATCGACAACCCGCATACAGAACGCGGCGGTTTGGCTGTACTATTTGGTAATCTGGCTCCACACGGCGCTATTATCAAAACAGGTGCAGTTGACAAGTCCGTTGGCGGCTACCACAAAGGTCCTGCTATCTGTTTCGATTCCCAAGACGAAGCGCTTCACGGCATCGCTAACGGAAAAATCAAAGAAGGTCATGTCGTAGTCATTCGTTACGAAGGACCACGCGGCGGCCCTGGTATGCCAGAAATGCTTGCACCAACTTCGCAAATCGTAGGTATGGGACTCGGCGCTAAGGTTGCCCTCATTACAGACGGACGTTTCTCCGGCGCATCTCGCGGCATCAGCATCGGCCACGCTTCTCCTGAAGCAGCTGAAGGCGGCCCTATCGCTTTCGTACAAGACGGCGATATCATCGAGATCGACATGAACAACCGTACGATGGATCTTCTTATTAGCGACGAAGAGTTCGAGAAACGCCGTTCCGAATGGAAAGGCTTCGAGCTGAAAATTAAGCGCGGCTACTTGGCTCGCTACGCTCACCTTGTTACATCTGCCAGCACGGGCGGCGTAATGAAAATGTAGTTATCGCCTTCAGCATCCTCTGGATGCTGAAGAAGCTTTGAGCAAAAAATATAAGGTAAGTTAGAGGAAGTGATTTCCTTCCTTATATTAAAACAAAAGGAGTGCAGGCTGGAAACAGCCTGCACTCCTTTATTTATTTAACATTCATTTGGATAAATGTCTTTTATATCTCAACATTAAATCGCTGTTGTTTTTGTACCTAACTGCGCAGCTTCGTCGGCTGCTGCGTTTAAAGTTCTCTCTACTGTCTGGCTTATATCTTGAATCATGTTCAGCTGTGCCGTTGCATAGGACCTAATCGTTGCGACGGGCATTAACAGCATACGCGGCGAGATCAGTTCTCTTTTCTTCTTGCTCTGAGAAGTCTGCTTCGTGTTCGTTAATACTTTAATCAATACACGCAAGTACACACGCGATGATCTGGCAAACCAGCCCTCAGGCAGCTGAAATATTTCAAATCCTAATCGATCAGCCCCGCGATGGATCATTGTAACCCCATATACCGCTTTGATGTCATTCGCATCTGTATCTTCAGCAAGCTGATTTGCGAGCAGCGGAAGAGCTTGCTCCACTTCACGCAGCATGCGAATACCTGTAGCTACAGGGGATTTTGAGGTTGCTGCAATCATCGACAATTTCTTGTTGTCAAAATGCAGTTCTGCAATACGGTCTCCCTTTGAGACGCGTCCTCCCTCTGCTAATTCAATGTCCTGGCCAGTGTATGTGGTCACCCGGTAATGAAACGCTGCATCCTTCACATCTCCTACGGTCTTCAGACGGAATACGACGTGAAACAGACGCTCCCATGTCAGCCAAAGCGATATCATCGATTTCTTCAAGAGTGATGTATGAGCAGCACGCGCTGCTTCAGATCGCTTCATCATTTCTTCAATGCCAACAAAGCGGAAACCTTGCTTCGTACCTTCTTCTAAGTAAGCCTCAAGTGCCGTAAGCATATTTCTCGGTGCATCCTTGTCCGCCCCAAAGGTCATGCCACAATCATGCAGCAGAATGACTTCACCTGGCCGAAGCTTTTTCATCATCCGGTTTTTCAATCGTTCTGACCCTAAACGAATCCGCCAATCACCGAACATTGCCGACCACAAAATAATTTGCAAATGGCCTAAGTTCGCATAATCGAATACATTTACGATTCCCCATGGCGGGCGATAATAAGTCGATCGCAATCCTGTAGCTTGCTCAATAATGTCAAGCGTACGATCGATTTGGCGCTTAACCGTCCTCGGACGCATTAACCAGTTCGATTTGTGAACGTAATTATGGACACCAATATTGTGACCCTCATCCTTCATCCGCTTCAGCAGCTCTTCTTGTCCCTCAGCATGTGAGCCGACAACAAAAAAGGTTGCCTTCGCATTGTAGCGGGCAAGAAGATCGAGCAATTGCGGCGTATAAATCTCATCTGGCCCATCATCGAACGTTAAAGATATTTCGTTTCCCACACGGCCCTTCTTAAAAACACGAAAGCCAAAAGTACGGCTAATGAGGCCAGGAAGAAACGCATAGAAGGATGCTACGTATAATCCCCATAACAGCAAATTTTCCATTTTGTTTTCCCCACCGTTATATGATTTAGTCGACGAATAAATAGCGGTACAAAACAACAACAGTAGTATTAATTGTAGCATAACGCAATTAAAAATAGGCATCTTTTTAAAAACTATAGTACAATCTTTATGGAAATATGAATATGGAAAAAGAAGGAGAAACATTATGCTGCCCTTTTACAAAAAGTATTGGCGAACCGCCTTTGACATCGCACTCATTGCACTAACTGTCTATTTAATTATGTTTTCATTCAGCTATTTGTACCGAATCGCAACGCCTATATTTTTATCCTTTCTCATTTTCTTATGTATCGAGCCGCTGGCAAGGCGTCTAAATAAGCTTGGCATGAAAAAATCGATCGCTTCCGGCATTTCGATTCTGCTATTCACTTTAATTTTACTTACCGCCTTCTCAGGCGCTGCTTATCTAATTACGAAGCAAGGAACTGAGCTCGTTAACAACTTCCCGAAATATCAAGAAATGCTCGCTGTTCAAATCGCTAATCTGACAGAAGAGGTGCAAACCAGATTTGGGAATCTGCCCGCAGATTTGGATTTGGTTCAGCGCTCCAAAGACCTCATTGAAGGTGCTTCTTCAACCTTGGCATTGTTTGGAAAGACTGTACTGCTTAGCATCATCGGGTACGTCACATCCTTCTCAACTTTCATCTTTAATTTTGTAGTCGGGATTATATTAGCTTATTTCTTAAGCATCGAAATTACGACTTGGAAAAAGACGGCCGAGGACAAAACGCCAAACACCTTCAAAACGGCATTTTTCTTCCTTAGAAACAATGTATTTAAAGGAATCGCGTTATATATTAAAGCGCAAGCCAAGATGATTAGTATCACCTTTGTCGTTATTTTGATCGCGCTCCTTCTGCTGCGCGTAGAAAATGCTTTTGTCATAGCAGTCGTATCCGCTATCTTCGACATTTTGCCGCTGCTAGGCGTAGGCACTATTTTTATCCCATGGATTATTTACTTAATTATTGTCGGCAAAGTCTCGCTTGCCATTTGGCTGTCCGTCCTCTTTCTCGCAGTTGTGCTTACACGCCAAATTCTTGAACCAAAAATTACAGGCGACTCCTTAGGCGTATCCGCCTTTACAATGCTCGCTTTCATGATTGTATCCTTATCGCTTTTTGGCGTCGCAGGTGTCATATTATCACCTATTCTTATGATCTTAATCAAAGCGCTGTATGATCAAGGGTATCTCCACCGCTGGATTCATGCTCCGCAGGGGGAATACGACAACCCTCCGGACAAGCCGGACGACGCTGATAGTATATCGGTGAAAATAAATAACAAGGACATCAAGGAACAATAATACGCAAATAAAACAGAGCCACCCCATTGCAAACGAACGTTGATTCGTCTGCAATGGGGTGGCTCATTTTATTTGGAATGGCGTGCGGCGATATCCATGACGCCGCGAAAGAGCTTAGTCGCCTGGTGCGAGCTTCCAGGCGGCTTGTTCTCCACGAGGACGGCTACCGCGTATCGTGGAGCTTTGACCGGGCCGTAGCCCGCAAACCACTGGTGGTTGCGGGCGATTCCGGCCTGAGTCGTTTCGGCGGTGCCGGATTTGCCGGCAATCGCCCACAGCCCTTGGCGGATCGATCGACCGGTTCCATGGTCGACGACCGCCTGCATGCCGCGCAGCAGCGCATGCGCCGTGGCCGGTTTAATCCGGCCACGGATCGCTTGCGCGCGCTGCGCGGGCAGCTTCACCATCCGCTGGCCGTTGGCATAGCGGATTTCACTCACTAGGCGCGGCTCCATTACGCGCCCCTCATTCAGCAGCGTTACAATCAGATTTGCCGCTTGCAGCGGCGACATCCTTACATCACGCTGCCCAAGCGCGCTTTGCGCGAGCACGCCGCCATCGACGCCATCCAGCATGGCTGCTTCTTCCCGCGCTTGCTGCGCCGCGTCAAACTTCCCGCTCCGCTTCTCATTACGCTTGCCATTACCACTGCCATTACCCTTGCCACTGCCATTAATACTGCCATTACCGTTGCCATTTCCATTCTCATTGTCATTGCCACTGCCATTCTCATTCTCATTCACATGCCCATTCCCAATCTCATGTTCACTCTCGTGCTCATTCTCACCCATCTCAACGCCGTTATTCCAAGCGAGCTTACTCTTAACGGCTGCAAACAGCTGTCCGCGATCTTCCTCCTCAAGCAGTCTCAGAGGCGATGTAAAGGGGCCAAAAGCTTCATCGCGATGCCAGCCCGCTTGCTGCCCTATCCCGAGCAAACCCGCGGTCCGCTTCAACTGCCTAGCTTCAAGCCGCTCAGCCAGCGTTGCAAACACAATATTGCATGATTGCGCCAAGCCCTCTTGGAGTGTCAAGCGGCCGTGTCCACCTTCCTTCCAGCAGGATAAGCCATATTTGCCGTATTCACCATTGCAAAAAAACGTTTCATGCTGATTCACTACACCCGCTTCCAGCGCAGCTGCTTCCGCAACAAGCTTGAACACAGAGCCGGGAGCGACTGCCTTGATTGCATGATTAGCCCACTCGCTGCCGTCGGAGCTTTGGAACTGTCCTGGCTTCAATTGCGGCCGTGATACCATCGCTACAATATCCGCATTGCTCGCATCCAGCACAACGATTGCTCCCTCTTGCAAGCCTTGTGCATCCACATACGCTTCGATTTCGTTTTGCAGCTGCAAATCAATCGTCGTCATCGCTTTAAGAGGATAATATCGATTGCCAGGCTGCGTAATCCGCATATCAAGGCCGTGCATAGGAGCATTACGTCCATCCAGGAAGTAGGAAACAGAAGTAGCCCCTACTCCATGCAGCAGCTTGTCCAGCGATTTCTCAAGACCCGACCCGCCAACCTGATCTACTAGCTTTCTTTTGCCACTTACGAGATCTTCCGCATGGTTAGTCTGCAGCCACTCAGGATGCTGGCTTGTAAAGCCAATCAGATGCTTCGCATCAAAATCCGGCAAATAGCGATTGCGATAAGGAAGCACACGTATACCGTTTAGCTCAAGTTTTTTTAGGCGGGTAATTTGATCATTTGTCAGTCGCAAAGGCGCTTGCATCCCATCAGCCTTCCAAAACACAGGCTCTCGCACAGCATCCCATTTCTGCTGCAGCTGCTCCGTGGTTACGCCTAGTAAGCGGCTAAGCTCAGCTAAACTCTTTTCTTGACCACGTAGCTCTGCCCGTACGGGAAATAAGGCAACGGCCGAGTAAGTTTCACCTGTTATCGGTTTTCCATAGCGATCATAAAAGTCACCTCTGCCTGTGTCCAGCACCAAGTTTCGTTGACGCTGCTGAACTGACAGCCGTTGCCATCCTCCCCGGTTTGCCAGTGGAGAAAGGACCGCTGAAGAAGAGCTTCCAGGGATCAATTGAATCCAAGCTAAGCGGCCAATATAAAACATCATTATTAAACTAATGAAACAAGCAGCCATAGTTATTCGTTTAATCATGTCCTGTTCTCATCCTGCGAAAGCTCCTTTTTAATGCTGCCTAATGTTTAATGAGCGCTGGAATCGTTGTTATACGTTCATTATCTCCTTCCGCGGCTCTCCTTCAAACATCCATTCTATTTTCTACAACAAAAAAAGAGCTGTTCAGCATTAACTGCCTGAATAGCTCTTCCTTCAAAATTATCAATTTAATAGGATACCGTGATTGCTAATTAATTTTAAATTTAGAAAGTGAATCCTTGAGCTCACGAGACACCGTATCCAGCTTCTCCGACAAGCGCACCATACCGTCGCTAATGCTTAACTGTTCTGTGCTAAGTGATGCGACTTCTTCTGATGTAGCGGAAGATTCTTCAGCTACTGCACTCACGTTAGTCATCGCTTCGCCTAATACGACTTGCGATTCATCCAATTGCCCGATTGAATCCGTAACAAGATCCAGCTTCTTAACTAGTTCTCCCATTTGGCCAGAAACGGTTAAGAAAATTTGATTCGCTTCTTTTACAGAACCGATTTGCTCTTGGAATAACGGATAAGCATCGGACAAAACATGAACGGTCTCGTCAATCTCGCCTCTAATTTTCTCCGTGATTTGACCAACAACGTCAATGGATTGGCGGCTTTGATCCGCCAGCTTGCGAATTTCATCGGCAMCGACCATAMAGCCTTTTCCTGCTGCGCCAGCGCGAGCAGCTTCAATCGTCGCATTCAATGACAAGATGTTCGTTTGCTTCGTTAAGCTGTTGAGCACGTCTAGGATTTTTACGATTGAGCCCGTGCTTTCCTTCAAAGCATCAACCTTCTCTACCATAGAACGGGTCATTTCTTCTGTCATGCTCGTTTTTTGAATAAGTACGCCCATATAGTTTGTTCCTTGCTCACTTGCCTTCTCAACGGCTTGCGCAGAGTTCACCATTTGTTCGTTGGCTGCAATAACTTTTTTCATTTGAACATCGATGTTTCCTGTAAGGTCAGAACCTCGCTCCGCTTCAACAGCCAAGCTTGTTGCTCCTCCCGCGATCTCCTCTGTTGCGACTGCAATCTCCTTAGCAGAAATAGCTGTTTTCCGAGAAGCATCTCCGAGCTCAGTAGCTGTAACCAGTACATCCTCAGCTGATCTTGTCGTCTGTACTGCAAGAGCAGTTATTTGTGTCATCATAAGATTAAAGCTGTCGCTTAGCTCACCAATTTCATCTTGGCGTTTTTTCATGACAGATCGTACGGTCAGGTTGCCGCTTGCTCCTTCAGTCATTAGGTTGCGAAGCTTAACCAGTGGCTGTGCAATCGTCATAATTACGAGAATACCGATTGCAATTGCAATAAGTGCTGCGATAACTACCGTAATCCATGTCAAATTTTGAATCGCTTTAGCATCTTTTACTAGTTCTTTTACCGGTACCGTGCCTAGCAGCTTCCAGTTCATCGTTTCGAATGTTTTGTATGTAGCCAAAACCTCAGCACCGTTTGTCGTTTTCATTTTCGACGAATCCTCAAGCGCTTTATCGCCTTCGGTTGGGAATGTAATACTCGCTGGCTTGCCTACCAATTCTGGATCATTATTTGTAATATATTCACCGTTTGCATTCACGATTGAAAGCTGGCTTCCTTCACCAAGGTTAACTTCTTCGAAGCGTTTCGCAAGCGTCGAGGCTTGCACCTCCAGCAGCAGTACATAAGATGCTTCACTTGAAGTTATATCTTTAATGAGTCGACTCAAGCCTATAG
>NZ_JBFTSN010000064.1:0-25171 GCF_056400045.1 Paenibacillus sp. 01L418 | reverse complement strand
CTATAACACGCTGGAGACGACGACGGAATGGCTAGAGGATGGAACCACTTTTGTATTTACGGGTGATATACCAGCCATGTGGCTGCGTGATTCATCAGCTCAGGTTCGGCATTATATTCCACTGGCTGTTTCAGACAGCCACTATCAGAAAATGATAGAGGGACTTATCAAAAGGCAAATGCAATATATCCAGATTGATCCTTATGCAAACGCATTCAATAAAGGCCCGGACAACAGGGGACATACGGAAGATGCAACCGAGGGCAATCCATGGGTATGGGAAAGAAAATATGAAATTGATTCCCTATGTTACCCGATACAGCTCGCTTATTTGTACTGGAAGGCCACAAACAGCACCGCAATGTTTGATGATGCTTTTAAAGAAGCGGTTAACAAAATTATTGGGCTTTGGACAGTCGAGCAGAAGCATGCAGAACAATCGAGCTACAGCTTCCAAAGATTTAATTGTCCAGAATCGGATACGTTAAGCCACGATGGAAAAGGGAGTCCCGTTGCCTATACAGGGATGACATGGTCGGGTTTTAGGCCAAGCGACGATTCGTGCAAATATCATTATTTGATTCCTGCGAATATGTTCGCTGTTGTTGTGCTGAGATATGTGGAAGAAATCGCCCAAGACATATACAAAGACGAAACGCTGGCGCTCGCAGCCAAGAAATTAGGTGGCGAAATCGATGCCGGCATCAAAGCATTTGGGATATACAAGCATGAAACGTTTGGCGAAATATACGCTTACGAAACAGATGGCTTAGGAAATTACAACTTGATGGACGATGCTAATGTGCCAAGCCTGCTGTCGATTCCTTATCTCGGATATACAAGCAAAGAGGATATCATCTATCAGAATACGAGAAGGTTTATTTTAAGTGAAGAGAATCCCTATTATTACGCAGGAAAAGCAGCTAGAGGGATCGGAAGCCCACATACTCCCACGAATTACATATGGCATATCAGCCTAGTCATGCAAGCGCTCACTTCAGACAACGACGCAGAAATACAAGAACTTCTAAGAACGATAATCAGCTCAGATGGCGGTACTGGTTTTATGCATGAGGGTTTTCACGTAGACAATCCGAATGAATTCACGAGACCGTGGTTTGCATGGGCTAACAGCTTACTCGGTGAACTTATTTATAAACTCGTAGAAGACAAGAAACAGCATCTCTTTTAATTGGTTTGACCTCCACTTGTGTTAGAGCGGGCCTGACTCCGCTGAGGACAGGACTTGCATAACAAATAAAAGATTTGAAAGGGGCAGAAAAATGAAACAAAAGAGAATGTTTTTGTTAGTCGTATGCGTCCTCATTATTTCCATCTTTGCGAGTGCTTGCACAAGTAATAACGGCGGAGGCAAAGACAAGGAGACGGCTGAAGCAACGAACAAGGCAGAAAACACAGCCTCGCCAAGTCCGGAAGCAACACCAGATGACGGAGCTCCTCCAGTAAAAGATTTAGGCGGTTATAAATTTATCGTTGCGGATAACAATGCGAACAGATGGTTCCCGCAAGAAGGAAGCTCTGATCACGCCAATGCCATTATTGATCGAATCAAGTGGGTAGAAGAAACATACAACGTAAAAATTGAAGTGAGAAAACATTCCGAGGAAGAGTTTGGCGCGGCGGTACTGGCGGGCGACAAATACGCTGACATCATCGTTGCTCCTACTTGGGAGCTGGGAAGACATATCAACGGCAAGCGTATTGTGGACATGAATACGATTCCTAACCTTCGGATGGATCAAGATTATTGGAAGGAATACAACACTTCATTCTTGCTCACTTATGACAACAGAACATATGGAACAGCAGCTCCATTCGCTAACCAAGGGGATGAAGTATGGGTTCTGGCATTCAACAAAAGCATTATTCAAGAGCTAGGTCTTGAAAATCCTTATGAGCTGGTAAAAAACAAACAATGGACATTCCAGAAAATGCTCGAGATGGAGCAAGCGGCAAAACGTGATCTAAATGGTGATGGCGTGATGGACAGCAATGACCGTTATGGACTGGCGACTGGACATGACTGGGATATTTCTGTAGCGCTTTATCTGGCATCCGGCAATAAAATCATTGATATCGCCAGTGATGGAAAAATGAAATATGCAGTAAATACACCAAAAGCATACGAGACGATTGAAATGATTAAGAAGATGGCGAAAAAAGGCGATACGTTCTTCCCGAAAAACGAAGGCGAGGATATGGACGCTTACGTGAAAGCTTTTGCAGAAGGGAAATCGCTGTTTTTAGCCTACTCCAGAGGCAGAGGCGTTATTGATCCGATTTATGAAATGGAAAGTGACTTTGGCTTTATCCCATTGCCAATGGGCAACAACACAGACGATTACCTTGATTGGGTAAGCCATGATGCTCCTTCGATCGCAGTGCCGGTAACGAACAAAGAGCTTGATAAAACAGGGCTTATCTTGGATGCACTAGCGTGGAAAGCACAAAGCGAAGAGAAAATTTGGATGGATGAAATTGCTCTCACGCAGTTGCGTGATGAGGAATCGCTTCAAACGCTCTTACAGCTGAAAAATTATGGTGTGTCGGACATGGCGTTCATCGGTCAGCAAATGCAAGGCAATGTACACAGTGGTTTGGCACTCATTCCCGATGTTGGGTTCTACGATCAGAACCTGGAGCCTGCCTCCAAGGTAGCGGAAATCGAGGATGCTGTAAATATTGGTCTTGAGGAGCTTGCTTTAAGGCTGAAAGGTGAATTCGTAGAGCCTGAACCGAAGCCTGAGGAAGAGAAAAAGGCAGAATAGCAGCTTTCACCAAATAGATAAAGGGGCTGTCAGACAGATGACGATTGCTGCTAGCGCAACAGCCCCTTTTCTTTTTTTTGCAAAAAAATGAGGCTGCTTTCCCTATCGTTCGCGAAAAGGCAATGAATCTCTGTCTATATGGAGGAAACAAATATGACGGTGCGAGTTGAACGTTTATGAATAATAAAATAGCGAAATTATCAGTTGCAGCAATCGCCTTATGTTTGTTGGTGATTGTATGGCCGCATGCGGCATTTGCAAGCAAGGATGACAACTTAATCAAGCTGCAAAGCTACCGCACCTATCTTGAACAGCACGCCGATAAAAAAGCTGGAAATGCGGATATTGTGATCAAGGCAGATGCGTACACGAATGCGGAGGGAGATTTGAAAACCCTCGATCATTTTGAAGGAAAGGAAGGCAAATCTGTTCTTACGGGCGAAATCGGAAAGATTGAATGGGAAATTAACGTTCCTGAGAGTGGCATGTACAATGTAGAACTGCTTTATTACCCGATAGATGGGAAAGGCAATTCCATTGAAAGAATGATATCAATTGATGGTGAAGTACCCTATAACGAAGCGAAATACATAAATTTATCACGGGTTTGGAAGGACAAAAGCGAGGTTGCGCAAGACAAAAAAGGAAATGACATTAGGCCGAAACAGACGGAAGCGCCTAGATGGAGAACGGTGCTGTTGCATGATTTGCTTGGCTATTATAACGATCCATTACTATTTTATTTGGAAAAAGGTAAGCATACCATTGGATTCGAATCGGTGAGGGAATCGGTGGTTTTAAATACCGTTCGTATTTATAAAGCGGAGGAGCTTCCGACCTATGATGAAGTAAAAGCGGGTTATGAAGCAAAAGGCTATAAGGAAGCGGACGCCGAGACAATTAAGGTTCAAGCGGAAAACAGCTTTGAGAAATCTGATAATACGCTATATCCGGTGTCCGATCGCTCATCAGCTATAACCGAGCCGCAGGACCCATCGAAGCTTCGCTTGAATAGCATAGGCGGCGATAAATGGAAAATGCCGGGTCAATGGATCAGCTACCGATTCACGGTAGAGGAAGCGGGCCTGTACAAGATTGCAACGAGATTCAAGCAAAACAAATTAGCTGGGATGTACGTCAACCGTAAAATTTTGCTGGATGGAGCCGTACCGTTTAAAGAAGCGAAAGCTGTGAAATTTAAATACGGGAACAACTGGCAAGTGAAAACGTTGGGGAACGACGATCAGGCGTTTTCTTTTTACCTAGAACCGGGCGAGCATGAGCTGACGATGGAGGTCACGCTCGGAGATTTGGCTGATGTGCTGAACAGGGTTGATGATAGTTTATTTCAACTGAATGCCGTATATCGGCAAATTCTGATGATAACCGGCGCTGAGCCGGATTTGTATCGTGATTACGGCTTTGAGAAATTAATACCGGATGCCATAGCTGCCATGAGGGAGCATGCCGCGATACTTAGAGAAGTATCGGCTGACATGGAGGCGCTGGTTGGTCAAAAAGGCGAAAACATGGTGCTGCTCGATAAAGTCGCCTTCCAGCTCGAGCAAATGGTTAAAAATCCGGAAGCCAATATTGCGAAGACGTTTACCCCTTTTAAAGAAAATGTAGGCGCGCTTGGTACGTGGATCTTGACGGTAGGCGAGCAGCCTTTAACGGTCGATTATTTTAGCGTGATGCCGTTGTCCAAGAAGCTGCCAAAAGCGGATGCATCCTTTTTCAAAAAAATGATGTTTGAAGCGAAGTCTTTTTCGATGTCTTTCTTTGTGGATTACAATGCCTTGAATACAGAAGGTGAAACCAAAGGAGAGCCGCTCGAAGTATGGCTGACGTCTGGACGCGATCAATCGCAAATTATTAGGGAAATGATCAATGACACGTTTACGCCGGAATCGGGCATAAACGTAAAGCTCAAGCTGGTAACGGAAGGAACGCTTTTGCCATCGGTGCTCGCAGGTACGGGGCCGGATGTGGCGATGGGAAATCTAGCTGCCGACCCTATTCAATACGCGTTAAGACATGCGGTGGAGAACATCAAAGACATGCCGAACTATGATGCTATTGCCTCTAGATTCCATCCTAGTGCATTAGTGCCCTTCGAATTAGACGGAAAAGTATACGCTTTGCCGGAAACGCAATCGTTTCCCATGATGTTTTATCGGAAAGATATTTTGCATGATATGGGGCTGAAGGCTCCAGAGACATGGGATGAGTTTTACAAGCTAATACCGGAAATTCAGAAACAAAATATGCAAATTGGTTTTCCGGCGGATATTACCGGCTTGCAAATCTTTTTGTATCAGAAAAATGGGGAGCTTTACAACAAGGAGCGCAGCCGCTCAACGCTGGAAGACGATCTGACGATCGATGCGTTCCAGAAGCAGACGGAGCTGTTCACGACCTATAAGTTTCCGAGGGATTATGATTTCAGCAACCGCTTCCGAACTGGGGAAATGCCGATAGGCATCGCGGATTATACGACATACAACCAATTAATCGCGTTTGCTCCTGAAATTAAAGGACTGTGGGAATTTGCTCCGCTTCCTGGAACGGTGATGGAGGATGGACAATTGAACCGGGCGACGCCGTCGACGGGGACAGCGATCATGATGCTTAAGGGCGTCCAGAACAAGGATGACGCATGGCGCTTTATGGAGTGGTGGACGAGTGCAGAGACGCAGTCCAGATTCGGAATGGAAATGGAAGCGATTCTCGGCAAGGCAGCCAAACAAGCGACCGCCAATATGGAAGCCCTTGTTAATATGCCTTGGACAAAAACAGAGTATGACCATTTGATGACGCAGTGGTCGTTCGCAACAGGTACACCGGAGGTGCCGGGCGGTTACTATGTGACCCGAAGTATTGGATTTGCTGCCGCAACGGCGTATAACAACGGAGATCCTGAATCTCTTCTGGACTATGTGAAAGAAGTTAATACTGAAATAACGCGAAAAAGGCGGGAGTTCAAGTTGGAATGATGCTGCCTTGCGATTTTACTGATTCAGGAGGACCCATTCATGAGTAGAGATTTGGTGATATCAGGAGCTGTTGACCCTAAGAGGCAGGGCAATCCGGTCTTGCGAAAATTGGAGCAGGGCTGGAAGTCGATTAAAAAAAATAAAGTGTCCTACCTCTTTGCTGCTCCCTACATGATCTTGTTTTTTGCTTTTACCGCTCTGCCCGTCATTATTTCATTGATTTTAGGTTTTTTCTCGTTTAACTTGCTTGAAGCGCCTATCTTCGTTGGCATGGACAATTATATAAGGCTGTTTCTAGGCGATGATATTTTCATTAAAGCGATCGGAAATACGTTCCTGCTAGCTGTGATGGTAGGTCCGATCGGTTATATCATGTGCCTAGTGTTCGCTTGGCTTATTAATGAGCTGCCGAAGTCTCTAAGAACGATTTTGACTTTAATTTTTTACGCGCCATCCATTTCAGGAAACATTTATTTGGTTTGGGGCATTTTCTTCAACAAGGACGCTTATGGTTATGCCAATGCTATTCTGCTTCGTTATAATGTCATATCTTCGCCTATTCTATGGTTTGAGAATCCGAAATATATGATGACTCTTGTCGTCATCGTTGCTTTATGGACCAGCGTTGGAACGAGCTTCCTTTCCTTTATTGCGGGATTGCAGGGGATAGATCGAACGCTTTATGAAGCAGCGGCTATGGATGGTGTTAAAAATCGGTGGCAGGAGCTTTGGTACGTCACGCTGCCTTCGATGAAGCCGCAGCTTATGWTCGGGGCGGTAATGAGCATTACCGGCGCATTCGGCACCGGCGCCATTGTTACCGCATTGTGCGGCATGCCAAGCAACAGCTATGCAGCGCATACCATCGTTAACCACTTGGAGGATTACGGCGCCATACGTTATGAGATGGGCTATGCCTCTGCTATAGCTACCATTCTATTTATCATCATGATTGGAGCGAATAAGATTGTGCAAATGCTTCTGGCAAAGGTAGGTGAATGAAGTGATTCAAATCAAGCTTCATCGAAGCAAGAGCGGCATTAAACGTTCCTTTTTTGCGGATTTTGGCATCTATTTGTTTTTGCTGCTGTTTGGCATTTTTATGATGCTGCCACTGGTATATGCGATTTCAAATTCGATTAAGCCATTGGAGGAGATTTGGTTTTTCCCTCCGCGGTTTCTAGTAAACAACCCAACCTTAGATAACTTCAGAGATTTGCTCGCAGTCATGAGCGACTCGTGGGTGCCCTTCAGCCGGTATATCTTTAACACTGTATTTATAACAGCTGTTGGTACGGCTGGCCATGTGGTCATCGCTTCCTTATGCGCTTATGTCTTATCCAAGCATAAGTTTCCTGGCAAAGGAATCATGTTCAGCACGGTCGTGCTCTCGCTTATGTTTAGCGGTGTCGTTACCCAAATACCGAACTTTATCATCATTTCTTCGTTAGGCTGGATTGATTCGTATCAGGCTATTATTGTTCCGGCATTTGCATCCTCGCTCGGTTTGTATCTCATGAAGCAGTTTATGGATCAGATGATTCCCGACGCCATCTTGGAATCGGCTCGCATTGACGGCTCCAGCGAATGGAAGATTTTCTGGTCAATCGTTATGCCGATGGTTAAGCCTGCTTGGCTGACGCTCATCATCTTCTCCATGCAAGGTTTGTGGGGAATCGGCGCGAATCACTTCATCCAAAGCGAGGAGCTGAAAACCTTAAACTATGCGTTGTCCCAAATCTTAGCCGGCGGAATTGCGCGTACAGGAACAGGATCGGCTGCAGCGGTGCTGATGATGATTGTGCCTATCATCGTGTTTATCATCTCGCAGTCGAAGATTATAGAGACCATGTCTGCATCAGGCATGAAAGAATAGGCATGGAAGGGGAAGAATGCGGTGGTTAGAAAAAAGTGGATTTTGTTTTTTGCCGCACTATTATTGTTGTGCAGCTTCGGTATTGAATCAGCTTCCGCCATGGTTCCATATAAAACCTATTTTTATGATTATGACGGGGAGTATCTCGTTTCTCCTGACGCTTATGTGCCAGGCAAAGTGTTAAACGCCAAGGCGATGGGAATCGAGGGCGCTGGGCTGAACCAGCCTCTGGATTTGTTTGTAGACAACAATAACTCGGTTTATATCGCAGATACGGGATCGAACAGAATTATTATTCTCGATGAACAGTACCGAATAAAACGAGAAATTACGGAGTTTGTCCATGAAGACGGCGTGACGAAGGATCAGTTCAACACGCCAAGCGGCATATTTGTGTCAGAGGAGGGGCTGATCTACGTTGCCGACTCCAAAAACGCTAGAATCGTCGTGCTTCATCAGGATGGAAGCGTAGAGAAAATATTGGAGGCACCGGATTCGGATGTGTTTCCTGCCGGCTTTATTTACGAGCCATCAGCAATCGGTGTTGATCCATCCGGTCTTATCTATGTGATTTCGAAGAGCACAAACATGGGTGTTATTGCTCTGAATGCTGACGGAGGATTCGAAGGTTTTGTCGGAGCGGAGAAGGTAGTGCCCAAAGTGTCCGATTTGTTCTGGAAGCTGGTGACGACCAAGGAGCAGAAGAGCCGCACGGCCAAAAGCGTGCCGACCGAGTATAACAACATTACGATCGATGAGCTTGGCTTCGCTTATGTTACGAGCAGTGCGATCCACGCAAGAAACCAATACAGCGCGCTCATTAACCGGGATAAATCGAGCAAGCATGCGCCAATTAAGCGGCTGAACAATACAGGCATCGATGTATTGAAACGAAATGGCGCTTTTCCGCCTGCTGGAGATATTCAAACAACCGACAAGGTTTCACGTTTTATTGATGTAGCTTTGGCAGAGGACGGGGCTTACAGCACGCTCGATTCTTCGCAAAATAAGATTTTTACTTACGACGATAATGGCAATCTTCTTTATGTATTTGGAGGATATGGAACACAGGACGGCGTGTTCCAAAGCGCTTCAGCACTCGCTTACCAGAGTAATAATCTGCTTGTGCTGGATAAGGATTCAAGCAAGCTGACTGTATTTAGGCGGACCGAATACGGCGCTAACATTGCAGCAGCGATTCATCATCGCAAGAATCGCAATTACGATGAATCCATCGCTGCATGGCAGCGGGTTTTGAAGATGAATCCGACGCTTGAGATGGCGTATTCCGGTGTGGCGCAGTCCAATATGCGCAAAGAAGAATACAAGGAAGCGATGCATAATTACAAGCTGGCTAATGACTGGGATCATTATTTCAAAGCTTTTGCGGAGTATCGGAAAGAAATAGTAAGCAAATTTATTATCCTCATTCCAATAGTCGCAGCAGCCATTCTATGGTTAGTGTACAGATTTTTCAAATATGCCAAGAAGGTCAACACAGCAGGCTGGAGAAAGCCCGGCAAGCGAACGCTGTGGGAAGAGCTGCTTTATTCCTTCCATGTGATGTTCCATCCGTTTGACGGGTTTTGGGATTTGAAGCATGAGAAACGAGGCAGCGTTCGTGCCGCTGTCATTATTGTTGCAGCCGTTATGGCTGTAGACATCTTTAAACAGCTGGCAGGCGGATACATATTGTACCCTTCCGACTGGCGTGTTATTGAGCTTTGGGATACGCTGCTTAGCGTCCTTATTCCATTTGGATTATGGTGCTGTGCAAACTGGGGTCTTACAACATTGATGGATGGTGAAGGAAGCCTTAAAGATATTTTTATCGCGTCTTCCTATTCGTTAGTCCCAATGGTGATCATTACGATTCCTGTCACCCTATTCAGCAACATCGTTGTTTTGGAAGAGCAGCAGTTTATTACCTTTTTTACAACCCTAGCGTTAGGCTGGTCTCTCGGGCTCATATTTATAGGTGTATTGGTGACCAATGATTACAGTCCATTCAAGAATTTCTATACCTCTGCTATTTCAATAGTAGGAATGGGTTTCATTGCTTTCCTTACGGTGCTGTTCATTAATATCCTGCAAAATATGAATTCCTTTATTACGACGATCATCAATGAAATTACGTTTCGGTTGTAGAACAAGATGGTGGATAGGAGGTCAGCGATATGAATGCCAAGGGGATTATCTCTAGGCTATTGGTCATAGTGGTTGCCATTACGCTCGGGATACCGACAAATGGGAAAACGGCGGAGGCAGTTGAAGCAACAACAGCAGAAACAGCAGTTGCAGCAAAAGCAAGCCCGCCAAACATGAAAAAAGCTGTAAAGGATGGCGGATTGGCACTTGCTGCTGAGAACGATCGCCTCCTGCTGTACTTCGATAATGAATCGGGCGGCGTGGCGGTTGAAGATAAAGCGACGGGAAGCAAATTTTATTCCAACCCGCCAAGTGCTCTGGAAGACCCGAAAGCCAGTGATGCGATGAAACAGGAGCTTATGTCGCAGGTCAAGCTTGTCTATAATGTGCAAGGCAAAGAAGGCGACTTGGAAATGAACAGCTACACGCATGCGATGAAGCTGGATCAGGTGAGCTGGGGCAAGATTGATAACGGCATAAGGGTGGACATGGTTATCGGGCGCGAGGAACAGCGCATGCTGCTGCCGCGTCAAATTACGAAGTCCAAATTTGAGCAAAATGTTCTTGATCATATGGAAGCTGATCGGGATAAGAAGAAGCTATTAGCCTACTATATCCTCTACAGTCGTGCTGATGTAGAAGGGAGCAAAGGCAAGGAGCTGATCGCGAAATACCCTGTTTTGGAGAAAGAAGATATTTATGTGCTGAAAACCTCCGTCAAGGAGCGGGACAAGAAGGTATTGGAAAACTACGTCAAGGAAGCAGGTTATACGTACGAGAAGCAGGAGGAGGACTACGCCGAGGTTGGATTTGACGGAGATGATTCCGTATTCCCTTATTTTAAAATGAGTCTTGATTACGTGCTTGCGGACGGCGGTCTATCGGTCACTCTTTATAACGGCGGCATTGAATATGATCAATCCAGTTTTAATCTTGTGAAGCTTTCCTTGCTGAATTATTTCGGTGCAGGGCAAACCGGCGAGGAGGGGTATGTATTCCTTCCAGACGGCTCGGGAACGCTCCTCAATTTCAATAATGATGCAAGCAAAAATACGCTATTAACGACAGGGAAAATGTACGGGCCGGATTATGCATTAACGCAGTCGCCAAGAGGCAGCTTCAAACAAGAGTTTCGAGCGCCGGTGTTTGGCATCAAGAAGGATGGAGCAGCGCTATTCTCGGTTATTGAAGAGGGCGATGCGGTAGCGGATATTAATGGCGTTATGGGCGGCATTAATCACTCCTATAACACGGCGTATGCTAACTTCACCATTCGAAATAAAGACTCTTTTATTGCCAAAAATGCTTTTGAACAGGCTCCTTGGATTATTTATGAGAAAAATGCTTATACCGGCAACATCGTCATGAAGTACTTCTTCCTTACAGGCGACGATGCAAATTACGTTGGAATGGCAAAGGCATATCGTCAGTATCTCGTTGATAAAGGAAGCTTGAGCAAAGTGAGCGCCGAAGAGAACATTCCGTTCTACTTGGATACGATGGGTTCTGTCGATAAGATGGTGCGGAAGCTGGGTATTCCGTTTCGCAGCCAAGTGGCAGTTACTTCCTTCGATCAAGCGGGACTAATGCTGGATGAGCTGTCGCAAAGCGGTATCCAAAACATTAAGTTTCGCTATACCGGATGGTATAACGGAGGCATGAGCCATACCGCACCTACAAAAATGAAGGTAGAGTCCGTGCTCGGCGGTGCAAAGGGACTGCGCAAGCTGTCAGAGAAAGCGGAGAAGCTGGGGGCAAAGGTGTTCCCGGATGTGGATATGCTATTTGTTTCTTCTAATAAAGCATTCGATGGCTTTAAGCCGCAAAAGGACAGCATTCGTTCCTTGTTTCAGAAAACTAGCTATAAAGGGTTGTTCAATGTAGCTACGCTTGAGTATGAGAGCAGCGTGTGGGGAATTAATCCGGACAAAATTTCAGGTTATTACAATAAATTTTCCAAAGATTATCATTCGCTTGGTTTAAAGGCACTTTCCTTATCGACGATGGGAGAAAGCTTGAACTCCAACTTTAAGAACCGCGCTCAAATCAATCGACAGGACACAAAAAAAATAACGACAGACGTTTTAGCTAAAGCAAAAGAGGATTATGAGGATATTATTACAGACGACGGAAACGCGTACACCTTTCCTTATGTTAATCATATTTTGAACCTGCCTGATGAGGACAGCTCCTTCTCGATAGCAGATGCGCAGGTACCATTTATTCAAATCGCGCTGCATGGCTATATTGGGTACGCGAGCGAAGCCTTGAACCTAGCGAGCGAGCTGCGTCCAGCTGTTTTGAAAGCTCTGGAATACGGCAGCGGTGTCTATTTCAAGTTGAATTACGGGGAGAACAGCCTGCTGAAGGATGCTTCGTTGTTCGATGATTTGTACGCTTCCCAGTTTGATGATTGGGAGGAGAGCGCTGCAGCGATCTATGCAGAAATGAACAATGTATTGAAGCATGTTCAGGATCAGGCGATCGTGAATCATGAGCGGCTTGGTGAAGAGGTTTACAAAACAACTTATGAAAATGGTACAGCGATTATTGTTAATTACAGCGATAAAGGAATTGAGGTTGAGGGTACCGCAGTAGATGGATTGGGTTACGCGGTCATTAATCCTTAAACCAAGCGAGGAGGATCACCGGCAATGAACAAATTGTCTGCAGCCATAAACAAAAAAGAAAGGTTTAGGCTAACCGTGACGCAGAAGAGGGATCTGATGGGCTGGGTTTTTGTCAGTCCTTTTGTACTCGGATTTCTCCTGCTGTTTCTGGGTATATTCATTGATTCGTTGCGATTTAGCTTCATGGATGTAAATCTTCTAACCCAAGGCGGATTTTCGGAAAAATTCATTGGGCTGGACAATTACCATCAAATTTTAAGAGTGGACCCTAACTTTAACAAGCAGCTTTACGGTGCTGTTCAGAACATGTTATTCGATATTCCGATTATCGTCATGTACAGCTTGTTTATTGCCGTTTTGTTAAATATGAAAATGAAGGGCCGAGGAATTTTTAGAGCGATTTTTTTCGTGCCCGTTATTTTGGCAACTGGAATCATTGATAAAGCTGATTTAAGCAACTCGATTATGAATGCTTATCAGAGTATCCCAGGGCTTGATACGGGCGCGTCTATCGTGAATGAATCGGCAGGCGGGATGTTCAGCAATCTGGAGCTAAAAAAATATATGTTCCAAATGCTGGATTTCAGTCCGGCACTCGTTAATATAACGGTTGGCGCTGCGGAAAATATATTTGCCGTCATTAATAGTTCAGGTGTGCAAATTCTTATTTTCTTGGCAGGACTGCAGGCAATCTCCTCCTCCATCTACGAATCGGCCAAAATCGAAGGCTGTTCCGCTTGGGAATGCTTTTGGAAAATTACATTCCCGCTGATCAGTCCGTTGATTCTAGTCAATATCATTTATTCGATTATTGATTCCTTTACGGGAAGCAAAAACCAAATTATGCACAGTATTACGAACGCGATGAAGCTTGGCCAATATGGAACAGCCTCGGCTATGGCATGGATTTATTTTCTGGTAGCAGCCGTATTCCTTGTCGTCATTGGCTTTTTTGTCAGCAGATTCGTCTTTTATCAGAATAGGGAGTGAAAAATATGCGGGCTAAATATTTAAATCTGCATGCAATAAATGGCTTGTTCTGGTCGGTTATTCGCTATTTGCTTCTCATTGGGCTGGCGTTTCTCATCTTATATCCGCTGCTCGTAAAGCTCTCTAACAGCTTTATGAGCCCGCAGGATTTGATAGATGGCACGGTGCGCTTCATCCCAAGGCAGTTTACATGGTTTAATTACAAAACGGTCATCGAATATACGTCCTTTTTTAAAGGGCTGTCGAACACGTTCGGCATTTCCTTTCTAAGCGGTATTATTCAAATGCTGGTTTGTACGATGGTCGGCTATGGGCTTGCGCGGTTTAATTTTAAAGGAAAAAGCGTCATATTTTCTTTAGTAGTGCTTACGATTTTAATTCCGCCGCAAACGTATATGATCTCTCTTTATATGAAGTTCAGCTTCTTTGATTTATACGGCCTGATGTCTACCTTTACAGGAGGGACAGTTAGGCTGATGGATTCGATGTGGCCGATGGCGATTTTATCGATGATTGGTTTTGGATTCAAAAATGGGCTTTATATATTGATCATGCGGCAATATTTCAAAGGAATACCGAAAGAATTAGAGGAAGCGGCTTATGTGGACGGCTCGGGCTTGTTTCGGACGTTCAGCATGATCATTCTTCCGCTCTCATTTTCCATGATGATTACGATCTTTGTATTTTCCTTCTCGTGGCAGTGGACGGATAGCTTCTATTCCTCGATGTTCTTCAGCCAGTTCAAGCTGTTATCGAATTCACTGCTGGTTGGATTTGAAGGCTTGATGCTAGAGGGCGCCACCATTGGACTGAAGCAGGGTCAGCCTCTGACCGCCACCTTAACGAACACGATGTCATTATTAGTTGTTGTGCCATTAATCATTGTGTATTTGTTTGCGCAAAAATACCTCGTAGAGGGTATTGAACATAGCGGTATTGTCGGTTAAAAGGCGGAAGCCTGCAAGAAGAAGGGACGGATGAGGTGAAATTTATGAAAAGCATATGCATGCTGCTTGTCGGCAGTTTTTTCTTGACAGGCTGCAATGGAAATGAGGAGCGCTTGGAAAATTACAATAATCATGCGGAATGGGCGGAAGAGAAGCTCATCGAGCATTATTGGAATGAGAATGGGAAGCTGATGAACAACGCTTATCCTTATAGCAAAGAACGCGAGGAGAGCCTTAACTATTGGTGGAAGGCTCATGCCGTGGATGCCATGATGGATGGATATGAGAGAACGGGTGATGCTGCTTATACCGATAGGGCAGAGGGGATCGTCAAAAGCATTATTAAAAAAAATGGGTCATTGTTTAATGAATTTTATGATGATATGGAATGGCTCGCTCTTGCAGCGCTAAGGCTTTATGATGCAACCAAAAGCGAGACGGTTAAAGGTTATGTGCTAAAGCTGTGGAATGATATTAAGACCGCTTGGTGGGAAGATGAGCTGGGCGGCATGGCTTGGAAGAAGGATCAACGAGACAGCCGGAATGCATGCTCGAACGGGCCGGCAGCTATTTTAGCCGCAAGGATGTATGAGTATTTTGGCGATAAGGAAGATCTGGAGTGGGCCAAAAAGATATATGATTGGCAGAAGGAAAATTTGGTTGATCCTGAAAGCGGTCTTGTGTATGATGGCCTTAAGCTGGAAGAGAATGGTGATCTTAATGTCAATAAGAATTGGATATTTACCTATAACCAAGGCACTTATATAGGCGCAGCAGTTGAGCTTTATAAGCATACAAATGACAAGACGTATTTGGCAGATGCGGAGAAAACCGCTGCCTCGGCTATGAAATATCATACGGTTGCTGAGACCGGAATGATGAAGGAAGAAGGAACCGGAGACGGTGGACTGTTCAAAGGCATATTCATTCGTTATCTGATCCATTTGTATGAAGTCAACGAAAGCGTCCGAATTAAAGAAATGATCTTTCATAATGCGGATACACTGCTCTCGAAAGGCAGCACGAAGGAAATTGGCTTGTTTGGCCCCGCTTGGGATATGCCTCATCAGGAGCCTCTGGATATATCCGTGCAATTGAGCGGAGTTTTCTTAATAGAAGCTGCAGCCAAAATAGAAAGACTAGATTCGGAATAAGTTAGTATTGACGTAGCGGAGCGACGGCAGCGTCGTTGCTCCATTTCGCCTTTTCATATATTGATGTCGTGATAATAAAGTTGTATAGTTGATATATCAAGATACTATGACAAGGCAGGTCGGCTAATGGATAATCCTTTATACGAGCAGATTTATAATTATATTTTTCAAAAAATCAATGACGGCGAATTGAAAAAAGGGGAGCGTGTTCCTTCGGAAAAAGAACTTGCTGCCCAATTTAACGTTAGCCGAATTACGTCTAAGAAAGCGCTGGAGATGCTCTCGCAGTATAAACTCATTGAGAGAATACAAGGGAAGGGCTCCTTTGTGGCGGAGGTTTTGCCTGATCTGCAAGAAACGAAGCTGCAGAAGCAGTCAGAAAGCGTAGAAGCGAGGCCGGAAGATGAGGTTGTGCGCATTGTAGGTGTGATTCTGCCCGACTTTGGCGATTCGTTTGGTGCTGATCTTATTCGCGGAATAGAAGAGCAATGCGCGATTAGCGGCTGCGTCATGATGATGAAGCTGACTTACGATAATCGTGATGAAGAAGAAGCTGCCATTCGTGCTTTTGTGAAGCTGGGTGTCGATGGCATTGTCGTATTCCCAGGCCACGGCGAGCACTATAATGCTGAAGTGCTTAGACTCGTATTAAACGGTTTCCCTATTGTGTTAGTGGACAGATATTTGAAGGGGATTGCGGCTACCGCTGTGTATACAGACAACAGAAAGGCAGCCTTCGACCTTACGAATATTTTGCTGAATCAAGAGGGTCGGCATGTCGGTTTCTTATCGACGCCTGCAGACAATACGACGACGATTGAAGACCGAATACAAGGTTTTAATGATGCGTGCATGCAGCGTGGGTTTACACCTAAACCTGAGCATATTATGACGAATCTATACAGCTCTTTGCCGCAATCGTTTCAAACGATTAAAGTACAGTATGATATTGAGACGGTACGCCATTTCGTGGAAATTAATAAGGATCTTAATGCGTATGTCGTTACGGAATATAATCTTGCTCTTATTTTACGGGAAGCGCTATTGTCCCTAAAGAAACGGATTCCGGAAGACTATCAAATTGTTTGCTTTGACTCTCCGAGTCAGCCGTTTGGCGATTATTTGTTTACTCATGTTCGCCAGAACGAGCGTGATACAGGCAGGAGAGCTGTCGAAATATTACAGCGTGTTTGGAATAATGAGACTACGGAATTGAACAATATTGTGGAGCATGAGATTGTTCAAGGAAATTCTACCGTATCTATCTAATGTCAGATCAGAATAAAGGGTCGTTTCTTAGAGCTGCCAATATGGCTCTTGGAACGGCCTTTTTTTGTAGAAAATTACAGTCTGAAATGTAAAGATGACATATTGACATATTAACATGTGAAATATAGTATATTATTTGAAAGTGCTTTATATTGTACATTTTCAAAGAGGACGTAATCCCGTGTTAAAGCAATTTGCAGGTCGCGGGAAACCTAATGGATCAAAGTGAAACGGAGGTAGAGGAAGATGGCAAACAACGTAAAAGCTGCGTTCTGGGATATGAGAGCGGAGCAGGCTCAACGAACTTTGGATTCTCAGTTCTGGAACCCAAGTATCAGCTTGTATGACATTAAGACTCCATGTCCCGGCGGAGCGTGCAACACGATTTTTCATTATTGGTGGATGGCCCATGCGGTTGAAACGCAGGTGGATGGATGGAACCGTACGGGTGATTCCATCTATAAGCAAAGGTTGGCTATGCTTCATCAAGGCCTTCTGGAGAGAAACGGCGGAGAATGGCCTAACAATCTATACGATGATATGGAATGGATGGCAATTGGCTGGCTTCGCGCGTATTTGATTGATCAAGATGAAACCTACGGGCACACTGCGAAGTTGCTATGGGAGGATATTAAGACGGGATGGAATGACCATGTCGGCGGCGGAATTGCTTGGCAGAAAACGCAGCTGGATTATAAAAACACGCCTGCTAATGCTCCTGCGGCTATTTTGGCTGCACGTCTATATCAGGTATTCGGCAAGCAGGAAGATTTAGAATGGGCAATCAAGATTTACGATTGGCAGAAAGCTGTGCTTGTTGATCCTGAAAGCGGTTTCGTGTGGGATGGCGCTAACCGTCTAGGCGATGGAACTATTGATAAGGATTGGAAGTTCACTTATTGCCAGGGCGTATTCATTGGAGCAGCAGTTGAGCTGTACAAAATTACGGGCGAAAAAGGTTATCTTGAAGATGCTATTCGGACATGGCAGGCGTCTGTGGAGGAGTTTGCTTCGCAGGAAGCTAATGTCCTACCGGCAGAAGGCGGCGGGGATGCTGGCTTGTTTAAAGGCATTTTTGTTCGTTACGCAGGCGAGCTGGCCCTTGCGATGGGCAGCGGCAGCGGAAGTGAAGTAGCAGATGTATTGTATGCAAACGCATCGTCCCTATGGAGCAGCGTTTCGAGCCGGGGGGATATTCTTTTCAGCAAACGGTGGGATGAATCGCTTGAAGAAGAAATCGAGCTCAGCACACAGCTTAGCGGCGTGATCCTGCTCGAAACGGCAGCAGCTTTGGAGAAGTCTGGATTAATATAGAGTAGTCTAAGTAGATCCTTGGGAGGTATATCATGAGTACACCGAAACCAGTAAAGACGTTCCGTTTTGTTGCATTGTCGATTGTTGTTTTATTAATGACGTCCGGTCAAAGCGTCTGGGCCAAACCGAATAAAAATCAAAATGCAGAACGGGCTGAAGCGGCTTATCAGGCTCTACAAACCTACTTCTATCAGCCAGACACCAAGCTCTACAGCGAGAACAGCCCACATTCTGGGAACAACCAATACTCCTATGTTTGGCCTTATGCAGGGACGATGCAGTCAACTGTAGCTTTGGCGAAAATACCTGCGGTTGGCGAGAAATACAAAACCGACATTCAGAATCGATTAGATGGTCTAGCTGCATATTGGAATGACACGAAGACACCTGCAGGCTACGATTCTTACGTACGTGCACCGCTTGGCGGAGGCGGGGACATCTTTTATGATGATAATGATTGGATCGCAATAGAACTTATAAAAATTTACCGAATTACTGGTGATATTGCAGCTTTAGATAGAGCAAAGCAAATATTTGAGCTGCAAGTATCTGGCTGGGACACGGATGCCTCTCATGCTTGCCCTGGCGGCGTTTTTTGGACACAGGCATCGTGGAGCAAGGATCGGAATACCGTATCGAATGCACCTGCAGCTCAAATAGGACTGTATTTATATGAAATCAGCAAGGATACATACTATTTAGACTGGGCGAAGAAAATGTATAACTGGGTAAATGACTGCATGCTGGCGCCTAACGGGCTTTACTGGGACCATATTGACCTAAACGGAAATATTAATAAAACACAATGGTCCTATAATCAAGGAACGATGATTGGAGCCAGCGTACTTTTATACAAAGCAACAGGTGAAAAATCGTACTTGAACAAAGCAGTAAGCATCGCTGATGCGGCTTTGAAATTTTATGGCAGCTCGCGCCTCTACACACAGCCGATTATTTTCAATTCAATCTTTTTTGAAAATCTGCTGCTGCTGGATGACATGAACAAAAAATCGAAGTATAAAGATTATATACAGAACTATGCGGATGAGGTGTGGACGACGCTTCGGAACCCTCAGACGGGAGTCATTGAAATCGATCCGAATCGTTCAACTGAACTATTGGAGCAAGCGGCGCTGGTTACGATCCACGCTCAGCTGGCAGCTGATACGAAAAAGTGATCAGAGTGATGTGATTTAGCCCTCAATTTAGCGTAGTAGAAAATGCCTTAGGGATCCTCCCTAAGGCATTCCAACCCTGTATGCTTCTTTTTCTATAGCAAGGTTTCTGCCCCATCGATGTAAATTTCGGTTCCAGAGATATGGCTGGATTCCTGTGATGCTAGAAATAGCACTAAATCGGCGACCTGCTCAGGCTGCCCGGGACCATGCTCAAGAGGCTGGCTGCCTTCAGGGTAGTTCACGGGTATGGTGATTTTATCTACTTGAGGAGTCCGATGGGTGTTTTGCCCAATGTTCGTTTGAATGGCTCCAGGACAAATGGCATTCACACGTATTTTATATCGGGCAAGCTCTAGAGCAGCCATCTTGGCAAAAGCTACCTGACCTGACTTGGAGGAGCTGTAAGCAGCCATGCCGGCACCTGAAAAATCACGATTGCCATTAATAGAGCTCGTTATAATGATGCTCCCGCCGGATTTTTTCATATGGGGGATTGCATATTTGACGGTAAGGAAGGTTCCCTTTAGATTCGTTGTTAGCGTTTCATCCCATGACTCGGGCGACAGATCTTCGATAGGAGCGAGAGTGCCGTTAATGCCCGCATTAGCGAACACAATATCGATTCGTCCGAAATGCTTTGCGGCAGCTTGGATCGCTTCTTGCATCCGTTCAGCATTGGCAACATCGGTATCGATAAAGAAGGACTCGCCTCCTAATTCCTTAATTTCTTGCTCTACCTCTTCAGTACGGTTGTGAATGAGATCGAGAAGAACGATTTTTGCTCCTTGCTGTGCGAGACGCAGCGCGGCTGCACGTCCTATGCCGGAACCAGCTCCAGTGATGACCGCAACCTTATCCTTTACACGAAGCTGAGAAGAGCTGGAATCCTTCTGGTTAGCTGCATTGTTCATTACTAACGATTCCCTCCATTACTAGCTTATTTCCAAATTAGTATTCCTTTGGGGCAAATCATTTATTCTTTAAGGAAACGGGTTAAGGATCACTAGCATGGCTAGATGAAATTCAACTACATAAGCAGCATAGAGGAGATGACAAATTGAGCGCTATATTTTTGAACCGTGCACCGCTTGCTTCGACCCCTTTTCAAGAGCTGCCGCTTGGTGCGATTAAGCCGGATGGCTGGCTTAGAGACCAGCTGGAGATTCAAAGCGAGGGGATGACAGGGCATCTAGATGAATTTTGGAGTTATGTCGGGCCAAATAGCGGTTGGCTTGGAGGAGACGGAGACAGCTGGGAAAGAGGACCCTACTACTTGGACGGTCTACTTCCGCTTGCTTATCTCATTGATGAGGACAAGCTTAAGGCCAAAGTAAAGCCGTGGATCGAATGGACGCTTGCAAGCGCACGCGAGGATGGACAATTCGGGCCAGCCGCAAATGAAGATTGGTGGAGCCGAATGATTATGCTCAAGGTGCTGATTCAGCACGCTGAGCATACTGGTGATGAACGGGTAGAACCATTCTTGATGAACTATTTCAAATATCAGCTTGCGGAGCTGCCGAATCGTCCTTTGCAGGAATGGGCAAAGGCTAGAGGCGGCGAAAATCTCATCAGCATTTATTGGTTGTACAATCGCACCGGTGAGCCTTTCTTGCTTGAGCTCTCGCAATTGATTCAGGAGCAAACGCTGGACTGGATAGGCCTGTATGAAGACTATCCTTATTGGTACTTGCAGAAGGCATTTGATCACAGGGTTCATGTTGTTAACGTAGCGATGTCATTCAAGCAGCCAGCTCTCCGCTACATGCAATCAAAGGATAAGCAGCATATCGAAGCTGCATACAAAGGGATCTCAAGCGTGATGACTTACCATGGCCAAGTTAACGGCATGTTTTCTGGTGACGAGTGGCTTGCAGGAACTCATCCTAGCCAAGGTACGGAGCTGTGCTCTGTGGTGGAATATATGCATTCCTTAGAGCATTTGATTCGGATTACAGGCGATGGCTCCTTCGGTGATATTTTGGAGAAGGTTGCTTATAATGCACTGCCTGCCGCAATCAGCCCGGATTGGACCGTTCATCAATATGACCAGCAGGCTAACCAGATTATGTGTACGCATGCCAAACGCAATTGGACGGAAAACAACAATGAAGCCAATCTATTTGGCATTGAGCCGCATTTTGGCTGCTGCACCGCTAACATGCATCAAGGATGGCCGAAATATACGGCAAGATTGTGGATGGCAACGGAGGATGGCGGTTTGGCTGCTATCGCGTATGCTCCTTGTACGATCACAGCTGCCATCGACACAAGTACCGATGTTTCCATACGTGTAGCTACGGAATATCCATTTAGAGAAACGATAACGATGACAGTGCATGTAAATCAGCCAGCTGAATTCCCGATTAAATTACGAATACCGGAATGGTGCAGCGCGCCGGTTCTGTTGATCAACGGACAACAGCAGCCTTCTATGATCATCGAAAAAGGTTTTGCTACGCTGCGGCAGGTTTGGAACGATGGCGATGAGCTGACTCTTCGGCTTCCAATGGAGGTACGCACGATCAGCAGAGCTAACGGTGCAGCCGGCTTGCAGCGCGGAGCGCTTATGTTCGTTATCCCAATCAAGGAGCGCTGGCAGAAGCATCGCACATACGAGCCTTATCATGACTGGGAGATTTACCCGGAGTCGCCATGGAATTATGGAGTGAGTCTGAAGGGAAATGAACAGGGAAAACCTATTGTGGAAGCCGCAGCAATGGTAAGGCAGCCCTTCGCAGCTGAGAACGCACCGATACGTTTGCGAATGAACGGTCGCCGGATCCCGCAATGGACCATGGAGCTTAATTCGGCTGGCACTCTGCCAATAGGGCCTGTTGCTAGCAAGGAACCCGAGGAAGAAATTACGCTTATCCCGTACGGCTGCGCGCGACTTCGGATCGCCGAGTTCCCAGTTATTCAATCTTAAAACGTTGTCCGTCTATTCGTTTAGTTGAAGTGACGCATCTCCTTCATATACATGTAGGAGAAGCAGCCAATAATGAGCATTGCTGCGCCGCTTATCGCTATGATGACGGCAGGTCCGTGTATATCAGATAGGGTTGAGAATACGGCTAAGCCGACAGGCGGCGCAACGCTTGTTAGAGCACCGATGAGTCCAAATACTCTGCCTTGCATCGAAGGATCAATGGCTACCCGAAGTGCGATAAAGATGATCGTCGTACTGAAGGAGAAGAGGAAGCCAACCAGAAGGATAAGCGGCAATGCTGCAAATGCAGATGACATTAGTGATACGGCGATGAACATAGGCCCCATGAGGATCATGCTTCCAATGATCCATTTTCCTCTGCCTTTTAACCGTGTATCCAGCTTAATAATCAGAATGGAGCCCACGACATAACCGAGCGGGATGCACGCCTCCATAAGTCCGAATACAAACGGTTTTGCATGCCACACATTGACGGCCATGACTTGAATGAGCATGAAGGTGGACAGAAAGAAGAACATAACTACCGGTAATAAAATAACTGCTGCTCTGGCAAATGGATCCGTCCATACGTAACGGAAGCCTGCTTTGAGATCCTCTTTAAAGGTGGTTTGCGCCTTCTCCGTATCTCGAACTGCTGCATAGGGGAACTTGCCCGTGAAGAGTAGCAGCGCTGCTGAGAGCAGAAAGGTTACTGCATCGATTGCAATTGCAAATGCCCCGCCAAATGCAGCAACAGCGATACCTCCAAGAGCAAAGCCAGATATTCGGATGATGTTATCCGATATATTGATTACCCCAACGGCCTTGGTTATTTGTTCTTTATCAATAATCTCGACGAGCGAAGCCTGGAAGGCAGGCGTTCGAATGACCCCTGCAAAAGCGACGATGGCGGTCAAAATAACGATAAAAATAAACGGTATATTAGGCAGGTAAACAAGTACAGCGATAGCGCCGACGAGCACAAAACGGATAATATCTGTCACCCACATTAACGTTCGACGATCGGTACGATCCGCAATCGTACCTGCGAAGGAACCGAACAGCATGCTGATTACGAGATGGGTAATGAGTACAACGGACATGAGCTTGGCGCTTCCTGTCGTTTGCAGCACCCACAGATTTAGCGCAATGCTATGAAAGGTATTGCCTAGCAGCGATAGGCTGTAGCTGGAGAATACGGCAATGAAATTTCGGTTTTTCCACAGAGATGAAGCAGTACCTTCTTGCGGTTGAAGATTAGGAGCGCCGCCACTTGATTCTTTTGCTAATCCGAGCATAATATAACCTCCTATAAGAATGATTGACTTGGTTAATAATTAACAGCAGTTATTAAGGATATAGAGGATGACTTAATCGTTTAAGTTATCCTAGAAAAAGCAGAGATTACTCTGCGTTTGCTTATATATCAGCTTTTACAAGAACATATTTGTTTGCAGGGCCAGTCTTCAGATCATTCAGCAGCTGCATCATAAGCTGGAACGCTTCTTCTGGCTTGCGATCGCCAAACGATATCTTGGAAGCGGAAGCAGGGGCGATTTCTGGACAGCCTGCCGTGCAAATGACAGTTAAGCTTTTTGGATCAACGTACTTAGCTGCTAAGATGGCAACAAATTCGTTCAGAATGATGCCGGTCCGATCCGAATTGTGTTCTAGGAATGCCTTTAAGTCATGCTCTTCGTCCATAACGTGGATTTGATTGCGTCCTATTCCTGAATGAGTACAAATATGGTTAACGAGGTCTGCATTGTTGAAGCTGTCGATTATCAAAAAGCTCTCCTTAGGCTGTAAGAGCGATGCGAATGCATGAGTGAAGGCATCAGTATAATCGTAATTAACCTTATAAAATAAGGGATCTTCAATCATGCTGTCCACCACGATTAGAGGGACGCCAGTAGAGAAGTGGCTAGAAATCAGGTGGAAGTTTTCCTCCTTAACATCAACAACAAATACGCCGTCCAGCTTGCGTTCCGAGATAATATCGAGATTTGGGCTTGAGGCATCCAAGCTGAATAATACAACGTGGTAGCCGCGATCTGACAGCAGCCGCTCCAGCCGATTAATAAACTGAGAATAACGGAACTGCTTCCAGAAGCCTTCATTTTCCGCTCTGTTAATCAGAATGCCAATCAATCCAGACTTTTGCTTGACCAGCGATCTGGCAGCAAGGTTGGGTACATAATTCAATTGCTTGGCGGCATCGAGGACACGGCATTTTGTTTCTTCAGGTATCGTCTGATTGGAGACATTGTTGAGTACATAACTGACAGTAGCTACAGATACTTGAGCAGCCTTTGCAATGTCCTTAAGCGTAGCTTTTTTAATGGGGATACAACTCCTTCAACCTTAATACGATTGGAATCGTGAGAGCTTGCTAAAGCTTGATAATGACTGTTGGATTATTAAATCGGAAATGGCATGCTTAAAAGTAGTCACTTAATCGTTTAAGTAATTATTGCATGAATGTCAATTAAATGTCTAGACTCAATTTATTAAAGATTTCCTCAGACGTATCTCGGTGTAACGAGTAGTAGTAACAGCTGTAAGCATACATAGGTGCTTATTGAGCGAATTCGGCGTATGCGGCGGGTAGAAAAGAGGCTGTAAGCACGTATGTGTTCTTACAACGAGAAACTAGCTATAGTTACTGGACTGTAAGCACACATAGGTGCTTATTGAGTAATTTCGGCGCATGCGGCGGGTAGAAAAGAGGCTGTAAGCACGTATGTGTTCTTACAACGAGAAACTAGCTATGGTTACTGGCCTGTAAGCACACATAGGTGCTTATTGAGCAAAATCGGCGTATGCAGAAGGTAGAAAAGAGGCTGTAAGCACGTATGTGTTCTTATAGCGAGAAACTAGCTATGGTTACTGGTCTGTAAGCACGTATATGTGCTTATTGAGCGAAATCGGCGCATGCGGCGGGTAGAAAA
>NZ_JBFTSN010000063.1:0-25293 GCF_056400045.1 Paenibacillus sp. 01L418 | reverse complement strand
TCCTGTCGCTCCAGTTACACCGTCGGCTCCTGTTGCTCCTGTGGAGCCCGTTACACCCGTTGCTCCTGCTACTCCTGTCGCGCCTGTTGCCCCAGCCGTTCCTGTCGCTCCAGTTACACCGTCGGCTCCTGTTACTCCTGTAGAGCCCGTTACACCCGTTGCTCCTGCTGTTCCTGTCGCGCCTGTTACCCCAGCCGTTCCTGTCACACCAGTTACACCGTCGGCTCCTGTTGCTCCTGTGGAGCCCGTTACACCCGTTGCTCCTGCTGTTCCTGTCGCGCCTGTTGCCCCAGCCGTTCCTGTCGCACCTGTTACACCGTCGGCTCCTGTTGCTCCTGTGGAGCCCGTTACACCCGTTCCTCCTGCTACTCCTGTCGCGCCTGTTGCCCCAGCCGTTCCTGTCGCTCCAGTTACACCGTCGGCTCCTATTGCTCCTGTAGAGCCCGTTACACCCGTTGCTCCTGCTACTCCTGTCGCACCTGTTGCCCCAGCCGTTCCTGTCGCTCCAGTTACACCGTCGGCTCCTGTTGCTCCTGTGGAGCCCGTTACACCCGTTGCTCCTGCTACTCCTGTCGCGCCTGTTGCCCCAGTCGTTCCTGTCGCTCCAGTTACACCGTCGGCTCCTGTTGCTCCTGTAGAGCCCGTTACACCCGTTGCTCCTGCTACTCCTGTCGCACCTGTTGCCCCAGCAGTTCCTGTCGCWCCTGTTACACCGTCGGCTCCTGTTGCTCCTGTGGAGCCCGTTACACCCGTTGCTCCTGCTACTCCTGTCGCGCCTGTTGCTCCTGCCACTCCTGTCACACCTGTTACACCGTCGGCTCCTGTTGCTCCTGTRGAGCCCGTTACACCCGTTGCTCCTGCTGTTCCTGTCGCGCCTGTTGCCCCATCCGTTCCTGTCGCACCAGTTACGCCGTCGGCTCCTGTTGCTCCTGTAGAGCCCGTTGCACCCGTCGTTCCTGGTAATCCAGTCGCCCCGGTCGCTCCTGTTACTCCTGCTCCCGTAGCACCAGTTGCTCCTGTAGCACCACTCGCTGCAATAAGCGTATAATCCGGCGATGTTCCCGGTGTGCCTGTTGGCGGCGCCGTATTCACGATATACGTGCTTCCATTAAACGTTACGACCTGACCTACTGGATATCCTGGAGCTGCGAGTGGATCAAATACTACAATTCCGCTTAGCCCGACTCCTGTAGATCCCGTCGTTCCTGACGCTCCTGTTACTCCTGTCGCACCTGTTGCACCAACAGCTCCCGTTGCGCCTATCGATCCCGTTGCACCCGTTGCTCCATCTGTTCCCGTGGCACCTGTTGCTCCCGCTCCCGTAGCACCCGTAGAACCTGTAGCACCACTCGCCGCAAGCAGCGTATAATCTGACGAAATTCCTGGCGTGCCTGTTGGTGGTGCCATATTCACGATATACGTGCTTCCATTAAACGTTACGACCTGACCTACTGGATATCCTGGAGCTGCGAGTGGATCAAATACTACAATTCCGCTTAGTCCGACTCCTGTAGCTCCGGTAGATCCCGTCGTTCCTGACGCTCCTGTTACTCCTACTCCTGTCGCACCTGTTGCACCAACAGCTCCCGTTGCGCCTGTCGATCCTGTTGCACCCGTTGCTCCATCTGTTCCCGTTGCACCTGTTACTCCCGCTCCTGTCGCACCAGTTGCACCTGTAGCACCACTCGCCGCAAGCAGTGTATAATCCGGTGAAGTTCCAGGTGTGCCTGTTGGCGGAACTGTATTCACGATATAAGTGCTGCCGTTAAACGTCACAACTTGACCAAGAGGATAGCCCGGTGCTGCGAGTGGATCAAATACTACTGCTCCGCCTAGACCGACTCCTGTCGCACCAGTAGATCCCGTTGTTCCTGTTGCACCTGTTACTCCCGCTCCTGTTGCACCCGTCGCACCTGTAGCACCACTCGCTGCAAGCAGCGTATAATCCGGCGAAGTACCTGGTGTGCCTGTTGGCGGCGCCGTATTCACCACATAGGTCCTTCCGTTAAACGTTATGACCTGACCGACTGGATACCCCGGTGCTGCGAGTGGATCATAAGTCACGACGCCGTCTAGACCTACTCCCGTTGCACCTGTAGGACCAGTTGCACCTGCTACTCCCGCTCCTGTAGCACCAGTTACTCCGCTTGCTGCAAGCAGCTTATAGTCTGGCGAAACACCGGGTGTTCCTACTGGAGAAGACGTATTTACAACATACGAGCTCCCATTAAACGTAACCACTTGCCCTGCTTGATAGCCAAGTGCTGCGAGTGGATTAAATGCAACAATACCATTTAAGCCTGCTCCTGTAGCACCTGTAGTTCCTGTAGTTCCTGTAGTTCCTGTAGTTCCTGTAGCTCCCATGGCACCTGTTGACCCAACAACACCTGCTGCCCCAGGACTGCCCGCAGCTCCCGTTGCCCCGGTTGCTCCTTTTGCACCTGTATCTCCATCCGTTCCACGAAAACCTCTGTGCCCCCTCAAACCTCGAGGTCCTCTATCTCCCTTCGGCCCTCTATACCCTCTTGGCCCCCTTACGTACCTTTTTACTCTTTTACTCGGTTTTGAAGAATGGCCGCCCAGGCATTTCAAAGCACTATTGAGGATTATGATAGAGTCCTTCACATCAACTTTAGCTCTTCTAATTTTATCTCTACGTGTAAGCCTTCTGGCCTTCCGCAGCTCAACAATCGCTAAGTTTAGTTTTCTTAAGCATTTCGACCGTTTATGCGCCAACTCTATACACCTCCAATAAGATCAGATTTTGCATTTTTCTTCCGTTTTTTATGAACAATACTGCCCATCGAAGCGACTGCTTCATGTATTTGCTGCTCAGCGTGTTTTAAGTGTTTCGTTTTAATTAAATTTCTCGCTGATTCCAATTTGTAAATCGCTTCATTTATTTTCTGCCCTTGAAGCCTTTTGTTCATAGACGTTTTATCACCCTCCGCTATTTAGCTTGTAATCCGCTCTAGCTTATAAAGTGTTTATAATAACTAAATCAGTCTATGTCCAAAATGGTTTTCGAACACGGTAAATACCTAGCCTTTCAAGCAAAGTACAAGCAAGCGCCCTATATTTATTAAATCAAGGCTTGGACGACACTGAATTTTTTTAAAAAAAAGACCTCATTGGGTTCACCCCAACAAGGTCTGCAAGCAGCTTCTACTCCTTCTCCAGCCAATCAGCATCACGATCTCTTATTTCCAAAAGAAGCGGCAGCTGTTCAAAAAAAGCATCTACCACCTGAGGGTCAAAATGCCTCCCCCGTTCTTCTTTGATCAGTCCCAAAATGCGATCCATCCCCCAAGCCTCTTTATACATTCTTGCGCTGCTTAAAGCATCAAATACATCTGCCAGCGCAGTAATTCGCCCATATATATGAATAGCCTCACCCTTAAGGCCTTGCGGATATCCGGTACCGTCCCACTTTTCATGATGCTGCCAAGCCACAATCGCCGCAGCCTGCAGCAGCGGTCTCTTGGAATTGTGCAATAATCGGTAACCGATAATGGCATGCTCCTTAATCTGCTCATACTCTTCTGCCGTTAGCTTCCCTGGTTTTTTCAACACAGCATCCGGAATAGCTACTTTGCCGATATCATKCATTGGAGATGCGCTGCGCAGCATGTCTGCTTCAGGATCACTCATGCCTAGTCCTTTTGCCAAAACATATGAATATTGTGCAACCCGTTTTACATGATTGCCCGTTTCTTGCGAGCGACCTTCACCGATTTTTCCCATTGCCAAAATAATCTCTTTTTGCGTCTCAATTATTTCCTCATACAGCATGATGGACTCAAGCGACTTGCCTGAGTAAGATGCAGCAAGCGATAAGTATTCCATATCTTTCACCGAGAGTATCTGCTTCTCTGTTAATTTGTTTATGGCTTGATAGGCACCGATTACTTCTCCTTGATTATTGTGAAAAGGGATCGTCATAATCGATTTCGTCCGATAACCGGTCTTTAAGTCGTTATCCGGATTGTGCCTTGGATCTTCATAGGCGTCATCTATAAATATAGATTGTCCCGTGCTTATAGCACTTCCTACCAGCCCGCTGCCGTAAGGAATCCGTATCTCGCAAGCCCCGTGAGCTACCGCTGTAAAAAGCTCACTGCGAGCAGCATCAATCAACCAGACGGTGCACCGATCTGCAACGACCATCTCTCTGCCCATATTGGCCATTAAGATAAGGACAGCATCCAGCTTCTTTTCATTCGCTATTTTAGCTGTATATTCAAAAATCACCTTAAGCATTTGTTCAGGCGACAAATCCAATCGAAACGATTGCGGTTCATTTTGGAATTCAAGCATTCGAACAATCCTCCAGCCGATCAAACTCGTTATCCTTACCTCTATTCGCCTTTACAAGCTTTTTATCCTCTTGATTCCATATAAAAGCGCAGTTATTCGACAAAAAAATACAATAGTCTTACACTAAAATGGTTAATCTTGCTTCACCTAAAGCACCCATGCTATAATCAATGTTGCTGCGCGTCCGTAGCTCATCCGGATAGAGCAAACGTTTCCTAAACGTTAGGTGGGAGGTTCGAGCCCTCTCGGGCGCGCCATTTCTTTCACGAATATATAAAGCTTATTGCTAATGCCGGCAATAAGCTTTTTTTGTTTTCATCCAAACCGCACCAACAGGCAAGTGTCGAATAATTTTTATAAGACACCTGATCAGGATACATTGACTACGGAACGTTTGTTCGCATATAATGTGCATGAGGTGATTTACAAATGGCCATGCCGTTGTCCAAAGTAAACAATTCATACCTGTACCATCCACCTGCTCACGATGAGATACAGCTTCTTCACAAAGCTATTATCCTTCCACTAGCTCTCGTTATTGTTGAACGAAATAGACGCGAGCTTGAGAGAAAAGCGCGAACTTTACGTTCTATTTTTACTAGGGCAGCAGACATTATGATTGCAAAAATGAAAACAGATCTAACAACAAATACACAGCAGCTCCTTCAGAAAAGCATTACTCTGTGCATGTATAAAAACACTGCTGAACAGATCAGCTATTGCTATAATTGCCGCGGTTTTGAAGACCAGATTGCTTATTCGCATGCCTACATACGTAATGAGATAAATAAGTGTATTTCAACCTATAGTGCTGAGATTTTCACTAAATAAGCATCCCTCGATGATCAAAAAAACAGACGATCCTCTTAAAGCTTCTTAAGAAGTCTCACTATTGAAGTGAGGCTCTTTTCTCTACTCGTAATTTCGTCATACAACGCTATAATCTTCCATTCCAATCTGCTATACTACAAATAGTTTCATATCGTTCTACAAAACATACAGTTTTAACCAAAATTATTGTCGAAAAAACAGCTTTTTATTATGCATTGAGGAGGCAGTTCATATGGGAATTAATTTAAATCCGCCAGGAAGACCATCCAACATTCTTGGAGGCCAAGGCGGCATTCAACAGGGCGGTATTCAGCAAGGCGGTATCCAACAAGGGGGTATTCAGGGCGGATCAATAAATAACGCTTTTGGCGCAGCTCCCGCTCCTCAGGCCAGTCCTAATGGTGGGCTTATCCTTACCAAAGGACAGAAGCTGGATTTGACCAAAAATAATGCAGGGCTTGATTTATTGAAAATCGGACTTGGATGGGACACAAATAACCTGCAAGGCCAGAGCTATGACCTAGATGCAGAGGTGTTTATGCTGAATCAGACAAACACGGTTTCTTCCACTAGTCATATCGTTTTCTACAACAATCTCGTGAGCCCCGATGGATCAACACGCTATAAGGGTGATAACCGTGACGGACAAGGCAGCGGTGACGATGAGACGGTTGAAATTCAATTATCCAGAGTAGCTTTGGATATCCAAAAAATCGTATTTACCGTTACAATTGATGAAGCTATTCGCAAAAACCAAAACTTTGGACAAGTTTCCAATGCATATATCCGTGTCGTGAACCAAGCAAACGGAGCCGAGATCTGCCGATTTGATCTATCCGAGGACTATTCCACTTCAATCTCCATCCTAGCTGGAGAAGTATATCGCCACGGCAATGAATGGAAATTTAATGCTGTTGGAACAGGCTTGTCGCTTGATCTAGCGGGCATATGTGCGCATTACGGGGCAATGTAACAGCTTACTTGTTAATGAAACAGCTATAATTTCATTTTATATATTATATGGAGGTTACCCCGCATGCCGTTTCAATTCCAGGTCGAACGGGAATTATTTTTGAAAGCAGAAGGACAAGGCCAGTTTTTTGCCAAAAAAGGATCGATGGTTGCTGATCAAGCCTATAACAAGAAATTCAAATATTCTAAGCGGTTGTTAGGAACGAATTCCGGAAATGTTATCGGACAAGTGATCAACCATGGTATGCGTAAAGTAACGGGAGAAAACTTAGAGATTATGGAAGTCGAAGGACAAGGCATCGTATATCTCGCGGATGAGAACTCTCATGTTACAATCATTAATTTAGAGCAAGGCGGACCATGGCAAAGCGTAAGTGTTGAGAGTGAAGATCTGCTCGCATTTACGGACACTTGTCATTATGGCGTTACCATCATTGGAACGGGTGTCCTCTCCCAGCGCGGCTTGTTTACATCCAAACTTACTTACAACGGACAGGGCGCACAGGTTGCCGTAAAAACCAAAGGCAATCCACTGGTTTTGCAAGGCCCTTGCCGTGTAGATCCTGATGCCATCGTTGCTTGGACAGGTCCTTCCCCAAGTGTGAAGATCGATGTCAACTGGAAAACGCTTATCGGCCAAACCTCCGGGGAATCTTATATGTACGAATTCAGTGACCCTAATCAGGTTGTTATTATACAGCCATTTGAACGTGAGAGCGGCGTGAAATTCGGTATGGATGACAACCGTTACCAACCGCAAACGCAGAGCAGCGCATTCAACAACACCTTTGGCGGCAGCCAAGGAGGACATGACAGCAACAGTGGGCTTGGTGGAATTATCGGCAAGTTTCTGAAATAAGCATCGTATAATGATATAAGCCTTGCCGTATCGTTCGGCAGGGCTGTTTTCTTTGAAAACCAGCTGCTCTCCTATGGATAGCTGCCTTTTTGCTTGAAAGCATGTAACCCGGATCGCTTTTGCTGCGTACAAAGATAAACAGAAAACAAAAACTGCCCCATAGAATAATTTAAATATAGAAATAGGAGGAAAATAAAATGAAAGCTGCAGGTACGCTTTTACTAGTCACTGCTATTATTGAAGGCATCTTAGGAATCCCCTTGCTGGGTGGCACCCTAGTCATGTTATCTGGATACACGCTATTATTTGCAACGCTCATTCTTCATATCGTAACGCTTGTTCTTTGCTCGCAGCATAATAAGCCAGTCGTAGGCAGTATTTTGGGGATCATTACATCTGTATTAGCATGGATACCTATTCTCGGCATGATCATGCATCTTACTACAGCCCTATTCCTGTTCATTGGCGTTTCCAAAAACAATCAGCAAAATTACCCTACCCGTCCACCCGCTCCAGGCAGCTTCTAATCAAGAGGGCTATCCTACTGTAGATATTCTACAATAGGATAGCCCTTTTTTTATCTTGATGGCTCGCGATTTAGTAAGCTGATCATATTTTTTCTCCGATTGACGCTTAGCAGCAATCCCATGACCATTAATTCGATAATGGCATTTGTACCGCCATACGATATGAAAGGCATCGTCATGCTATTCATAGGCAGCAGCCCAAACGACATCAGAATGTTCCAGACGAAATGAAAACCAATAATTGAAAATGAGCCAACGACCAAACCTCTAGCATATACATCCTTGAGTGTTTTTGCCATGCCAATCACTTTAACAATCAGCAATAAGGCTAGCAGCACTATAGCTATACCAAAAACCAAACCAAGACTGTAGATCAAATATGTAAAGACCATTTCACTATAAATATAGCGAAACATTCGGTTCTCAACGCCAAATCCTTGTCCCCACATCCCTCCCAAACGAATAGATTCCAATGATTTCTGGAGATAATAGTTTTTATCATCAGGGGAAGCAGTAGGATTTAGAAATGCAGTGTATCGTTCCCATATGAATTTATAGCGAACTGGATCATTTATTTTTATAATAAACACCGTTCCTGCAGTTATGATTGAACTCACGATGGTTATAAACAGCTTGTACGTTTTTGCAACAAACAGCATTAATACGGTCAGTCCAAATAAATATAAAATAAAATTAAGATAAGAGTTTGCCTTGCTATACAGTATGGTGGGCACTATCGCATATAAAAGCACCATTTTTCCGAAGTAAAATGAATTTCTGAATAGTCCCTGCTTCTCCTTATGCTTAACAAGCAACGTCCCTGCAAAAGCAATCATAAATAGGTAAGGAGATGTGCCATATACATCAAAGGTAAAAGACCCGATTGTGAGCCAGCTTTTCGAACCATTGACTTCGACTGCATAAAAAATACAGGCTACCATCAAAAAAATTGTTCCGCTATAAATGTACCATGAATACTTTTCCCATTTTCGATAGTCCAAAAAATAAATACCAATGATGAACACGATACCTATCGCTGTGAAAACTGCCTTCTTAAGAAAAAATTGAAACCCACTATACATATTTTGATCACTATAAGCGAATTCCATTGCATACATAGCAAGCAGGCCAATACCCACCATTATTGCGACAAGTGCGGCTAATCCCCATTCCATAACCGGCTTATGTGCTGCATGAAGCTGCTTGCCGATCTGATCAGGATCACCCATCTGGACTAGAGCAGCACGAACCGCCTCTTCCTCTGATAACCCTTCGTTTAGCTTATCCTCCACCAGCTCGTCCAGATGGTTCTGCATTTCAACCTTGATGTCACGATGCACATCTCTTGCTTTTACATGTCTGCAAACCTGCACTAAGTATTCCTGAATCGACTCATACTGAACAGGTTTGTTATTCATGCATGGCCCTCCCCGATTACGCGGTCTACCGTCGTCCGAAACAACGTCCACTCCTGCTTCTTCTCCTCCAGCTGCCCTCTTCCACGCGCTGTGATGCGATAATATTTCCGTTTGCGGCTGCCATCCTCATTCCAGTACGATTCAACCAGCTGTTCCACCTCAAGCGTATGTAAGATCGGATAAAGCGTCCCTTCTTTAAAAGTAAACACACCGCTCGAGCTTTTTTCAATTTCTTTGGTCATTTCATAGCCATACATTTCCTTACGGTCAAGCAGTGTCAAAATAAGAATAACGGTACTGCCTTTCATAAGCTCCTTATTAATTTTCATAACGCCCTCCTGTTTAAGTATCGCATTTCTATGCATCGATTATCTATGTATAAGTATATAGTTGACCACCACCGATTACAACATCATTTTAGGAATGGATTCCCATAATAGCTAATCGGTGATATATTTATGCATATCTTATCGCTGCGTTAACGTATAAGTACATAAGTCACATTAATCGGCGGTTTTCAATTTAAGGGAGGCAATACACAATGAATCAATCTTTCGGACTTCATAAGGAAGAAAAAACGTACGGCATGCTTTGCCATCTGCTTGCTTTTAGCGGTGTAATTATTCCGCTCGGCAACATTCTTGGACCACTCATCATTTGGCTTCTGAAGAAGGATCAATCCAGCTATGTGGATATGCATGGCAAGGAATCACTCAATTTTCAGATCAGCAATATGATTTATTCCATTATTTCCGGTTTGCTCATTTTTGTTCTCATCGGATTTATTACTACACCGCTTTTGTTTATTTTCTGGATTGCATTTACCATCATTGGGTCTATGCGTGCTTCAGAGGGCAATGGCTATCGCTATCCTCTAACCATTCGTTTCTTCAAATAAAACATAGAACCGCCGGGACGCAAATCGTTCCGGCGGTTCTATTATTTAGGAAGCTGCGAGCTATATTTTTTCCTCATCACATGCAAGCGGTCCAATTGGTCAAACGCCTGCTGCCCGCGCCGCTTTGTAACGGCTACTGACAGTGCATCAAGAAGCGCAACTGGCGCTGCCATCGAATGAAAGCCCTCCAGTTCCCCCCGATCAACCTGCAGCACGAGATCGCTCTGCTCCAGCATATCGGATACGAGCAAATCCGTAATCAGTATTGTAGTGTAGCCTGCCTCTTTGGCATGCTCAAGCAGCACCGTTAATTCAGGTGAGCGCCTGACAAAACCGAACATAAGCAGCACATCGCTGAAATCAGCATGAACAAGCGTTTCAAGCAGCTCGCTGCCACTCCCCGCCATACCTTCGATTTGCACATTTATCCGATTCAGACGAAATCGGATGAGCTCGATCAAGCTAGCTGCTGCTCCCGTTCCAAATACATACACTTTTCTAGCCTTATGAATGGCCTCCACCGCTTGATGAAACTGCTCACGGTCTACACGCTTTGAAGTAACCTCTACGTTAGCTGCTGCAATCTCCAGCATTTCACTTACAATATCAGCCTCTTCATGATCTACCTTATTCAATATTTTCTTCATCTTATGGGCAGGCGTCGCATGCTCGCTTTGCAGCAGCGTTTTCTTAAATGCCTTCAAATTAGCAAACCCAATCGTCCGCCAAAACCGCGATACCGTCGCCGTACTGACACCTACAGCCATCGCAATATCTTCCTCTGTACAATAAGGAATCTGCTGCAGTGCTCCCACCACGTAATTAGCAATGGATTGGTGGCTTTTTGACATCTTATCCAAGTCCATATCCAAATGAAAAGCCGTCATCTTTAATTCCTCCTGCCTATACCAACATCGCAGCATATTTTCTAAACGGAGTATATCACCTTTTGATTAAAAATGATAATTTTATTTCATTTTTATTTTTTTGTAATTTATTTTACGTAATCGAAATAATTTGTTGATGATCTGATAACATTCGATCTCTATATTGTAGAAGAATTCGTTTTGAATCGAGGCATTCGAGACGTATTCCGCCTCAAAAACAAATTAGGAGGAATCACAATGGTTACAGCGCCTAAGCGCCGTTATGAGCTGACGCAATCGCAGAAGCTTATGGTATTCATTTTATCGATGTCCTTGTACGGTATTTCCAACATGTTCTCCGAGCTTATTCCTGAGCTAAAGCTTGGTCCCATTGAGCTGAAGGTCGAATACTTCGCTTTTATCCCACTAACGCTCTGTATTCTATTTAATCCGCTGTATGCTGCACTTGGCGCATCCTTCGGCGAGGTTATATTCGGGGAACTGCTGCTTGGACAATTCGGCGGACTAGGAGAATTGGAAAAATTCATAGAATTTACGATTGCCATGTACATAGCTGGCCTGCTCGTAAGCGATCCACGAAATCGCAAACAACTCGCACTCGCTTCGTTCGTTGCAGTAGGTATTGACCAGATGCTTGGGGCGATTGTCGACATCAGCAAGGTTTGGTTTGGGATCGAAGAGCTCGAAGCTGTTCCAGGCATTCCCGAAAGCATATTGCTTATCGAAGGTGTAGGTTTCCTTAACGCCATGCTCATAACCGGCATCTTTTTCTCCCTGCTGCCTACTTTATTTCTCGTACCGCGTCTATATGGAAAAATCGAACCGCTTCTCGGCATAAAACCACGCGACAGCAGAGTTTCTATATCATTCGGACAGCTAATAACGCCGCGGCTGCTCATTACCGCAATTATATTTGTTTTTATCGGAATCGTTGCAGAATTTTTGTCCGAGTCTGATATTAACTTTGCTGTATGGGAGCCAGAATTTATTGAGCAATATGGCAGTGGGTTCATCTGGATTAGTGCTGCTGCAGCCGCATTAGTGCTCATATTAACACTCATCGCAGCATTTCGTGCCAAATCCAAATCTGCGCGCACGACGGAGGATGTTAAGCTTTGAGACCTTCATCCTTCCAAGCCAACCAGCAGGGGCCGCAGCATGCGGCTCCCATCATTAAGCTGCAGGACATTCAATTTCAATATCCCGGAGCGGAGAACAAGGCGCTCCACAACATTCAGCTTACTGTTCAACCCGGCGAGTTTATCGCTATAGCAGGTACGAATGGCAGTGGCAAGTCAACGCTTTGCAAATGTTTAAACGGCCTTATTCCAAACTATTATGTCGGCGATTTAGACGGCTCCATTGAAGTTGCAGGGCTAATAGCTGCCGAGGAAACGGTATCCTCCTTGTCACGCAAGGTCGCTTATGTGTTTCAGGATTTTGAGAACCAGCTCGTTCGGCCGACCGTCTATGATGAAGCCTGCTTTGCTCCACTTAATTATGGCTTTAGCGATTACCGTGAACGCGGACTTCGAGCTTTGTCCATGCTTGGCATTGATCATTTGAAGGATCAGTGGATTTGGCAGCTAAGCGGCGGACAAAAGCATCTTACGGCGCTTGCTGGGGCTTTATCCCTCGATCCAGAAATTATTATTATCGATGAGCCCGTGGCGCAGCTAGATCCCTTTCATGCTAGACTCATCTACGACAAACTTAAGCTGCTGAATGAAAAGCATGGCAAAACAATCATCGTCATTGAGCACCATACCGAGTTTATTGCAAACTATTGCAATAGGGTCGTACTTATGGATAGCGGCACAATACGCTGGGTGAAGCCTGTCCATGAGGCATTATCTGCAGTTGATGAGCTTGCTGAACTGCATATATTACCGCCGCAGGTTACGCTTGCTGTTTGTACACTAGAGGCTGCTTCCGGAAAAGCAAAAAGTGAGGATTCATCACAATACCCGATCACCATCGATGAAGCAGTCGCTTATTTTGAGAAGATGCTTAAACCGTCATTCACGCTTTCAGCTGACCTTACGGATAAGCCTATTTCTAATAATGAACATACTATGCAGCCCCTTGTTACGTTTGCCAATGTCTCCTATAGCTACAAAACAATTGCAAGAACGATGCATCCCGTCATTCGGAACATGAGCATCAGCTTTTATGAAGGCGATCGTATTGCTCTTGTCGGCAATAATGGCGCGGGCAAATCAACGCTGCTCAAGCTCCTTTCGGGCATTCGGCGCCCTACGGAAGGACACTTAACCGTATGCGGGCATATTACGAAGCAATCTTCACCTGAACTGCTGTCTGATTTTGTCTCCTATATTTATCAGAATCCAGAGGAGATGTTTATTGAAGATTCCGTCCGCAAGGATGTTGAATATTTTCTAAAAGCCCGCGGAATTGCTGATTATCACCCTTTTGTTGATGAAATTCTGGAGAGGCTGCGGCTAACCGCCCTGCAGGATCGAGATGGCAGACTGCTCAGCGGCGGACAGCAGCGCAGAGCGACATTAGCGATCGGACTCGCCATGCGTCCCACTGTCATGCTGCTGGATGAACCGACAGCCAGCCTTGATGCAGCGAGCCGCCGTGAAATGACTGAAATGCTTGCGCAGCTGCAGGATCATGTAAAAACGACCATCATAGCGACACATGATATGCAGCTGGTTGCCGAATGGGCAAATCGCGTTATCGTTATGCATGATGGCTGCGTCGCACTTGATACAGATGAACGCTCTTTATTCAACCATGTTGCCATTCTCAAACAAGCAGGTCTCATTGCGCCGCAAATCGCTTTGCTTAGTCAAAGACTGGGTTTCGAGCCGCCTTGCCTATCTGTCAATGAATTCACCACGCGGCTTATCAAAAATATAAATCCGTCAAACCCATTTGAGCAGGAGGAGATTACGGTTGGAAGCAATTAAACAAAGCATGCTCGACAAGCTGAGCGTAGAACAAATTAAAATTGAGCTGATGCGTACCGCTTTCGGCAGACAATCGACCTTTCTGTCGCGCTTTGATCCGCGTATCCTCCTGATTTGGTATTCCTTTTTCGCCATAGCGCCTTGGTTCTTTCATAATAAAGGCATTCTGCTTGGCTTGCTTATTCCAATGCTTGTCCTTACTTTATCTTCAAAGGTAAGTCCACTTGTTCTACTTATTATGGGCGTCGGCCTGGTAAGTGAGATTAGTTATATTTTTTTCGGCTCCATCTTCTTCGGAGGGAGTCTAGCGGGCGTATGGCCGTTATTGACCTTAACATTAAAAATATTAATCATCTCGCTGGCCAGCATTGCCGTGTTCTCTAGCATGGATCCCGAGAAGCTGAGTGACGCCCTGCTTAGTATGGGGATGCCTGGACAATTCAGCTTTGGTGTGTCCTACGGCTATAGGATGCTTCCTATTCTAATTGAGGAGTACCATAACCTTATTCACTCATTCCGATTGCGCGGCCGCGCTCCCCGCAATAAGGGTTTTCTTCACTGGCGTTCAATTATATACATGGCGAAGATTAGCGTTTATGCCTTTTATCCGCTCATTCTGAATACAGCTAAGCGAACGAGAACGACGGTCGAAGCATTGGAGGTGCGCGGCTTTACCTATTCGCTTGTCAGCCCTGAGACGAAGAAGCTTAGGCTTGCCCATATGCAGGTTCGACCGCATGATTTTATTTTCTTAAGCTGCTCCCTGTTCTATATGATCGGGCTGGTTGCTTTTGGACAATTCATTTCCTTTTAAAATTACATAATGGAATGGAGATAACACACTAATGATGAGCATCGATTTGCATACACATGGCAAGCTGTCAAAGAAAACAAATTTTTCACTCGACTACTTCCTTTCCATGGCTCACGAAGCCAAAGAAAACGGTCTGCACGCGGTGGCGTTGACCGAGCATTTTAACACGCTTCACTTTGCCGATATGATGGATCAGCTGGATCATCATTTTGAATACAAAGGTGATTATTATGTCGTGGAGGGCTTGAAGGTTTTCTCTGGCATGGAGGTTGATGTAGCGAATAAAGGCCATATTCTAATCATTGGAAACCGCAGCCATATTCGTGATCTGAGGCAGCAGCTTGAACCCCATACCGCAAAAGATAGCTTTATCGCTTTAGAAGAGCTGATGAACCGCACCGACGGCTATCCCTTGCTTCGAATTGGTGCTCATCCCATGAGAGAAAGCACGCCGCTCACTCACCATGATGCTGACACACTCAGACGCCTCGATGCGCTTGATATAAATGCAAAAGATTTATTCCAATATGGTTTCGGCATGGCTGATCAGGTTCGACAGTTCGCAGATCATCTTGGCTTAAAGGTCATTGCAGGAAGCGACTCACATCAGCCTCTGCAGTTCGGCAGCGTTGTTAATCATGTAGATAACGTTTGCGAAACAGCTGAACAACTGCGCAGCGAGCTGCTGAGTGGCAATTATCAGCTTGAAATTTCCGCTTGCTTGAATGTTAAGGTAAAAGCTGCTCAAATGATGAAAGAGCTTCTAAAAAAATCGATGGTTGTCGCTTTGTAAGAACACCCGCTTCACTAAAAAAGCAGCTCCTGACACTCAGGAGCTGCTTCATTTTCAATCTATTACATACCAACTGGCAATTGGAACATCTGTGTCAGTTCGTCCAGTGTAATCGCATCCGTAGGAATTTCACCCTCGAACTTCGCATCTTTATTAATCTCGGAGTAAGTAACATCATAATGAAGGCCAAGCTTCATCTTCTGGCCGCTCTCTTTGTCAGAGCCTTCAATGCTTACCTTACCCGATTGGTAAGCAAGATATCCATCTGTGATAGCGCCCGTTACTTTCAGAGTATTCACTTTAACATCATTTTTAAATGTGGTTAGAATCTCTGCTTTGTTCGTCTCAAGATCCGACTTCATCTTCTCGATGTCCGCCTTATCAAGCTGAAGAGTCTTTAATGATGCTTCATTAGCAAGCAATACATTTAGCACCTCAGGCAGCACTTGGTTAACGATGGTTTCTACTGTTTTTGGATAGTTGCTTTCATTAATCTCAAAGGCGATGATTTGATCTGCTTTCATATCAGCAGGCAGGCCAGCTGCCTCAGCCTTAGGCTGGCTGAAGTATGTTTTCTCGTCAAAATGCTTAAGCATTACTTCTCCGAGTTCCTTGCCTAACTTTTGTTGTGCAGCAAGATCCAGCTTAGCCGTGCCTTCTTTCTCAGCAAGCTCCTTTAGATCAATTTTAATAAATTTACTTGTAATCGTCTCCGGCAATGGCAGCATCGGAACTTGCGGTATTTTCACATACAGCGCTTCCTCAGTCATAATCATAGGTACCGTTAACTTCATCTCCATGTCGCCTGGCACTACGATTTGCATATTCATATCGGTACGCATCGGTTTTTTCTTATATACAGCATCAACTGTAATGGTTGCATCTTTAATCATCCCTACGATTGCTGCTGTAGCAGCTGCGTTGCCTTCCAAAGTTGCCGTTTGTGGAACTTCCAATTCATCCAAGCCAAATGACATTTTTACTGCATATGAGTCCGCTTCATTAATTTTCGTCATAGCCGCCTGCAAAGCTTCCTTCGGTGGTTTTGCCGAGCTGCAGCCTGCAATAACAACTAAAATAACGGCTAACATAAGAACCGCTATTTTTTGAACATTCTTCATGTAGTATGTTCCTCCCTATCTTTTTGTGAGCACCTCCATTCTATACTAAAATAACTTCATTTAGAAGTTATATCCAAAAAATCCCGTTTCAGCGTACTGAAACGGGACGTTTGAACTAGCTTTTAACAGCACATTGATCTATCCTTGCGGGTTATGATGATCCACATGATTACGCTGCTTTGTTTTCTTAGATCCAGAAAGCGGCTCTTGCTGCCCGCCTCCGTCATTACGCTTCCGATTATTTTGCGGATTGCTTTCCGGCACCGGAATGCTGTCTGGCTTCGACATTTGAATTCCTCCTATTTAGATCTCATCGGCTTCGAGGGAAGCGTTAATTTTTTTGATGTTCTAAATCTGTTGGATGATCATGGTTCATGTCATCCTGATTGCTTCGATCGTTCTTATCCTGCTGCAATTGCTGAGCTTGATGGCTGTTAACCGCCTCAACCTCCAAAGCTTCTACCACATTAGTTAAGTTTTTATCAGCCGTTCCTTGTGCCTTCGTCATAAGCAGCTCTCTCCTCTAAGCATGCGTCAAGCGTTGGAGCGCTTGAGCACATTCATGCAGATGTCTAGTGTAATTTTGTATCAGCTCTTGAATGATGTCTCCACGCTCATCGATGGATACCTTGTCTTTCTCCACATCGATAAGCTCAACCTTCACTTCACGGCTATCTACATAAGTAACTTTAAAATCAAACGAATACATTTGATGTCCGGCTGTATCGATCGTTACGCGCAGCGCTTTGGAATCTGACTCATCAGGCAGCACTCTGCTGCGGTCAGCGTCTTTTAGCGTCTCTGGCAAGGTTTGACGCCAAGCATCTGCCAAGTTTTCTTGATTCATTTGCAGTTCATCTGATTTACCCATTAAATKAAGCACCTCCACATCGTATAACATGCGAAGTGCGGCATTATTTTATACGAGGGGATAGAATGAAAAAAAAGCCCAAACGCTTAGCGTCTGGGCTTGTCATGTACATTTTAAAAAATATGGAGGAGAGAGTGGGACTCGAACCCACGTGGGCTTGCGCCCTAACAGTTTTCAAGACTGCCCCGTTATGACCGCTTCGGTATCTCTCCATCGTTCAATTGTCACAAGAAATATAATACCACAGGTCAAAATAAAAATGCAAGTGTATTTTGACCATGTGGCAAAAAAAAATTTTAAAGCTTTGTTGAATCGATCGAACTAATGCCGCCCATATACGGACGCAGTACTTCTGGGATCGTCACAGAACCGTCCGCTTGCTGGAAGTTCTCGATAATTGCCGCAAAAGTACGGCCTACAGCAAGTCCCGAACCATTCAATGTATGAACGAATTCCGGCTTGCTCTTCGTATCTCTGCGGAAACGAATACCCGCACGGCGAGCTTGGAAATCCTCTACATTTGAGCAGGACGAAATTTCACGATACGTGCCTGCACTTGGCAGCCACACTTCAAGGTCATATGTTTTAGCCGCTGTGAAGCCCATATCTCCCGTACAAAGCGTTAGAACACGGTAAGGAAGTCCTAGTAGCTGCAAAACCTTCTCCGCGTTAGCGGTCATTTTCTCCAGCTCTTCGTATGAATCCTCCGGTTTCGTCAATTTGATCAATTCAACCTTGTTGAACTGATGCTGACGAATCAAACCACGTGTATCACGCCCTGCAGAACCTGCTTCTGAACGGAAGCATGAGCTGTAAGCTACAAAATATTTCGGAAGCTCTTCAATCGGCAAAATCTCTTCGCGGTGCAGGTTTGTAACTGGAACCTCTGCAGTCGGAATGAGGAAATAATCTGAATCCGAAATTTTGAATAAATCCTCTTCAAACTTCGGAAGCTGACCCGTACCGATCAAGCTGTCACGATTAACGATATAAGGAGGCAATACTTCCTCATAACCGTGCTTATCGCTGTGAAGATCCATCATAAAGCTGATAAGCGCACGCTCAAGACGAGCTCCAAGGCCGCGGTAGAACGTGAAACGTGATCCCGTTACCTTCGCTGCACGCTCGAAATCCAATATGCCGAGTGATTGCGCAAGCTCCCAATGTGGCTTGGGCTCAAAATCAAAGGTTGGAACCTCGCCATTTATGCGCAGCTCTACATTATCTTCCTCCGACTTGCCGACTGGCACGCTATCGCTAGGAATGTTAGGGATCGCTTGAGTCAGCTCAATCACTTGTACATCCAGCTCACGAAGTTCATCGTCAAGCTCTTTAATGCGGTCGCCAACCTCTCTCATCTCAAGGATAAGCGATTCTGCGTCGCCGCCTGTGCGTTTGAGTTTAGCTACATCCTGCGAAACCGTATTGCGTCTGCTCTTCAGCTGCTCCGTCTCTTGAATAAGATCACGGCGCCTAGTGTCGAGCGCAGGAAAATTAGCAATAAGATCAAGGGAAGCTCCGCGATCAAGCAGCGCTTTCTCAACCTTCTCAAATTCATTTCTTAACAATTTTACATCCAGCACGATCCAAAAGCCCCTCTCTGAAGGGAGTAATTTTATTATTGTAAACGTTTATTCCTTGCTTGCAGCTGCTTCCTTCACCATATCAACGAAGTATGCATGCAGCCTATAATCGTCCGTTAGCTCCGGATGATACGATACAGCTAGAAGATGTCCCTGTCTTGCTGTTACAATTTCATCTCGGTATGTAGACAATACGTCTACGCCTGCTCCAACTTTTTTGATCAATGGAGCTCGGATAAATACAGCGCGAACCGGTTCGTCAATGCCTTTGACATCCAAATCCGTCTCAAAGCTTTCTTGTTGACGCCCGAATGCGTTTCTTGCAACGGTCATATCCATAAGGCGCAAATGCGCATCCTCTTGGCCTTCTATTTCATCAGCCAAAACGATAAGACCAGCACAAGTGCCGAACAATGGCTTGCCTTGTTCAGAGAAATCCTTAATAGCCTCCAYGAAGCCATAATTGCGCATCAGCTTGCCGATCGTCGTGCTCTCGCCGCCTGGAATAACAAGCCCTTGCAGCTCTTCAAGCTGCTCAACCCGCTTAACGGCGACCGCCTCTGCGCCCGCCGCTTCTAAGCTTCGTATATGCTCTGCCACTGCGCCTTGAAGCGCTAGTACGCCTATCTTCATCGCTCTACTCGCCTTCCTTTACGGGCAAGAGCCGGCAGCACTATTCGCGCTAAGCCGGCACCTGCATATTACAACTATTAGATACCGCGGTCTTGCATACGCTCGGAGGAGTTAAGCTTGGAAATTTCGATTCCCTTCATAGCTGCTCCCAAGTTTTTCGACACTTCAGCAATTAGCTTGTAATCTTGGTAATGTGTCGTTGCTTCAACGATTGCACGAGCGAATTTCTCTGGGTTTTCTGATGTGAAAATACCAGAACCTACGAATACGCCGTCTGCTCCAAGATGCATCATCAAAGCTGCATCGGATGGTGTAGCTACTCCGCCTGCTGCGAAGTTCACGACAGGAAGCTTACCTGTTTCATGTACGTTAAGAAGCAAGTCATAAGCTACGCCAAGAACCTTAGCTTCATGATAAAGCTCGTCCTTCGACAAACCTTGAATTTTACGAATTTGTCCATTGATCAAGCGAAGGTGACGAACAGCCTCTACGATATTGCCTGTTCCCGGCTCACCTTTCGTACGAAGCATTGCTGCTCCCTCTTGAATACGGCGCAACGCTTCTCCAAGATCTTTTGCTCCGCATACGAATGGAATCGTAAACTCATGCTTGCTGATGTGGAATACTTCATCTGCTGGTGTAAGTACTTCACTCTCATCGATATAGTCAACGCCCATGGATTCGAGCACTTTTGCTTCTACATAATGCCCGATACGAGCCTTTGCCATAACTGGAATCGATACAACTTTCATTACTTCTTCTACAATTGTCGGATCAGCCATACGAGCTACTCCGCCTGCTGCACGAATTTCGGAAGGGACGCGCTCAAGCGCCATTACCGCTGTTGCTCCTGCTGCTTCTGCTACTTTCGCTTGCTCGGCGCTCATAACGTCCATAATGACGCCGCCTTTTTGCATTTCTGCCATGCCGCGTTTTACGCGCGATGTACCTGTTTCCATGCTAAAATCCTCCTATTTTCATCCATTAATTTGTATATTACCGCAGTTGTTCTAACCATTGATTTTACAGGATGCAAGAATAATCGACAAGCCTTGATTTGCTTTATTCCCCTGTTTTCTACTCGGATTAGAACAAATTGACGATTCCATTAAATAAACCTGAGAAAAAATCTCCAATTCCACGGAACATCAAGCGGAACCAGCCTGCTTTCGTTCCATCCTCCGTTGTAACGAGGCTAACCGTTTTTTTGAGCTCTTGTTTCGTTTCGGCATCCGTGTACTTGTAAGTTACTGTACCTACAACCGTGCCTGCTGGAATCGGAGCTACCAGCTCAGCTTCTGACTTCACGTCGCTGGATACAACCTCGATTTTAGGCTCTACGCCCTTCTTAACCATAAACGTAATATCTTTTTCCGTTACGATCGGCAAGGTTTTCTTTTTACCCTTTTTAATCTTAACCGTTTTCGCTGTTTCTACCACAGATTTTGGCGCAAGCACCGTCTTTTTCTCAAAAGTGCTGAAACCGTAGTTGTACATCTTAGCCGTTTCATTGAAACGAGCAGACTTTGTAGCAGTATCCATAACGACGCTAATAAAACGCTGCTCGCCTCTTTTTACAGTACCCGTGAAGTTGTAGCCAGCAGCATTAATGAAGCCTGTTTTCATGCCGTCAACGCCTTCATAAGCTAAGTGCTTAAGGCCCTTTTGATTCACGTTTGTACCAAGCATCCAGTTAATGTTGATGATTGGATCCTTGTCGCGTTCACGGAATTTATATTCCTGCAGCTTAGAATAATCCAAAAATTCAGGGTGCTTGCTCAAAATAATTTGTGCTAGCTTCGCCATGTCCGTCGCAGAAATAACAGTTGTCTCCGATAGACCAGTCGCACTTGTAAAAATAGCTGTTTTAAGACCCAACTCCGCAGCTACCTCATTCATCTTCTTTACAAACCCTTGCTCACTTCCAGCTATTTGCGATGCTAATGCAATCGTTGCATCATTCGCAGAACCAACTGCCATTGCTTTGTACAAATCTCTAACCGTATGTTGATCTCCTTGAGCTAAAAATACAGATGATCCATCCGATGGCGTTGAGGCCGCTTCCGCACTAGTGGTAATAACCTCATCCCAGGACAGGCGTTCATTCGTAATTTCCTCAAGAACGATATATTCCGTCATTAACTTCGTCATACTTGCTGCAGGGAGCGGCTCCTCTGAATTAACTTCATACAAAACTTGTCCTGAATCCGCATCAATTAGAATAGCAGCTTTCACTTGTAAACCTAAATCGTTTTTCGTACTTTCTCTTCCTTGATATCCATTCGCCATTGCTACCGCAGAACCAAGCGACAGCATTACCATCCAAACCGCCAAACTTGCAGCGATGACCGTCTTTATTCGAACCGGCCTTACCATTTCCTTCAACGTCGTCTCCCCTTTTCCCACTTGGTTTGTCCGTTGTTAATTGTAACATATCGAAGCCTAACAATTAAACCACAAACAGGTTACAGAACAATGAGTAATCCTTCATAAAAAAAACAGACAAGGGCCAGCGACTCAGTCGCCTTTCCTTGTCTGTTATTATCGTATCTAGAAAGTATAGCTTAAAGTGAATAGTTTGGTGCTTCTTTCGTAATTTGCACATCATGTGGATGGCTTTCACGAAGACCAGAACCTGTAATACGAACGAATTGTGTATCGTTCTTAAGCTCGTCCAGAGAAGCTGTACCGCAATAGCCCATACCTGAACGCAAGCCGCCGAGCAATTGATGCACAGTGTCAGCAAGCGGCCCTTTGTAAGGAACGCGTCCTTCGATACCTTCCGGAACAAGCTTGTTCTCGTTCTCTTGGAAGTAACGATCCTTGCTTCCTTCCTTCATAGCGCCAAGCGAGCCCATTCCACGGTAGACTTTAAAGCTGCGTCCTTGGAAAATTTCAGTTTCGCCAGGGCTTTCAGCTGTACCTGCGAACAAGCTTCCGATCATAATCGCGCTTGCTCCAGATGCGATTGCTTTCGTAATGTCACCGGAGTACTTAATACCGCCGTCTGCAATAACCGGAATATTGTATTCACGAGCAACTGACGCGCAATCATAAATCGCAGTAATTTGTGGAACACCGATACCAGCGATAACGCGAGTTGTACAGATCGATCCAGGACCAATCCCTACTTTAACTACGGAAGCGCCTGCTTCGATAAGATCACGGGTAGCATCGCCAGTAGCAACGTTACCTGCAATAATAGTAAGGTCTGGGTAAGTAGCACGAAGCTTACGAACTGCATCCAAAATATTAATGTGGTGACCATGTGCCGAGTCTACAACAAGAACATCAATTCCTGATTGAACCAATGCTTCTGCACGATCCATAGTATCCTTCGAAATACCAACCGCTGCTCCGCAAAGCAAGCGACCATGCTTATCCTTCGCCGCATTAGGGAATTGGATTGCTTTCTCAATATCTTTAATCGTAATAAGACCTTTAAGTGTATTGGACTCATCAATCAGCGGCAGCTTCTCAATCTTGTGCTTTTGAAGAAGGCCCTCCGCTTCCTGCAGCGTTGTGCCAACAGGTGCCGTTACAAGGTTGTTACGAGTCATAACTTCATTTATCTTAATTGAATAATCATGTACGAAACGCAAATCACGGTTGGTCAAAATACCTACAAGCTTCTTATCTTGATCAACAATCGGTACGCCTGAGATGCGGTATTTTCCCATCAATTCTTCTGCGTCGTAAACATGGTGATCAGGCGTAAGCGAAAACGGATTTGTAATTACACCGCTCTCCGAACGTTTTACACGGTCAACTTCCTCCGCTTGCTGTGTAATCGACATGTTCTTATGGATAATGCCGATACCACCCTCACGCGCAATTGCAATCGCCAATGCGGCTTCTGTAACGGTGTCCATACCAGCGCTAATGAGCGGAATGTTTAGCTTAATGTCCTCGCTTAATCGAATCGAGATGTCAACTTCCCTAGGCAGCACTTCTGATTTGCGCGGAATAAGCAGGACGTCGTCAAACGTTAGCCCTTCTTTGGCGAATTTCGTTTCCCACACGAGTATGTTCCTCCCTTATTTTAAGTACGTCTCACATATATTATTAGCAATATTAGCAGAGGGGGTATAGGCTGTCAAGGCTGATGAATACCTTTGTTCATCCTGTTTTATACTCGATTTGGAAGTCTCAAAGCCTGCTATTTCTTTAGAAAAAGTCAGGTAAATACGTAGTTCGTTCGGGAATACGAGATTGTAAGCGTTTAACCAATCCTATATCTCCTTCTATGCGTGCGAATTGGGCTAATTGCTCTAACTGAATATACCCAAATAGCACACTCGTAAAGGAACCAATATCCAGTTTAATTGCCTCATCTATTTTTTCACTATCGTCCTTACGACGAAGTGAAGCTTTCCCAGACGCATCGATATGAAGTAAAAAATGACCATTATTCCATGGAGCTTGAGCGTCGATCAGTTGAATATGAATGTCATCGGCATGATCTGCTGCCTTAAAATCATATTGGCTCACAAAACCTTCCGCATCCACAATTCGAGCCATAAAATAAGGTGTGATTTCCTGTTTTATTCTCGGATTGCTCAGCAAGTAGGGAAGGCGATCGTTAGATGGCATTTTAATCGTCAGCTCTTCGATCATTGAATCATGCTGTGCAAGAAATGACCATATTGCAGCTCTTGCAGGCTCATTTAAATGAACAAACTCATGGACCGTTAACCGGCTGTTTTTAACTTCATAAATGACGTAGCCTTGTGCTGCTCCGCTCTTATCGTAATAAAGTGCAGTTTGTCCTGGTTTTCTTCTGTTAATCCGATACTTCCACCAGAAGTCGTCACGCACCAACGAGCCATTAAATTGAGATGCATAGGCTTGATAGACGTCGTTCAGCAAACCATAGTTTCCTGTAATGCGCTCAAACCTACCCTCGTATGCTATTCTCGCTGGAAGCATATCCGTCTTAATCGTATAGGTTTTATGTTCAGTGTAGGTTTCCCATCCAAATTTACGATAAAAGCTGAATGAAAAAGGATGTAGAAAAGAAACCGTTTGACCGTTCTCCTTCATCTCTATTAGCGATTGAATGAGTATTTGAGCAACTAGCCCCTGCCTCCTGAACTCTGGCCATGTCGCAACACCTGCAACACCTCCCATATCAAAAACCTTGCCTCCGATATATGTTTGCAGCTTCAACACTGCAGCTTGCGCAGCCAACTGATTATCGACATACGCTCCGTACCTTACAGTAGGCTCACTCTCATACTGCTCTTTCGTTTGTTCTAGTTCTGCAGCAGAACGTTCATATTGAAATGCAAATTGAGATAAAGCCATACTCTCGTCAAATTGCTCTATACCGGTATGCTTAATAACGATACGTGTTTCCAATTCGAAGCACCTCCAAATTTGATATAACCCTATCATACCGCATAAACAACAAAAAAACCTATCGCATCACATGCGATAGGTCTCTCGTGCTTGGCGACGTCCTACTCTCCCAAGACCCTGCGGTCTAAGTACCATTGGCGCTGGAGGGCTTAACGGTCGTGTTCGGTATGGGAACGCGTGGTTCCCCTCCGCCATCGCCACCAAACGTAGCGTGTTGCACGCTGAAAACTGGATACGAAAGATTAGGCTTGCTGAAGCCTTTATGCTGTTGTCTACTGGATGTATGGGTCACAGTAAACGTGTTTAGGATAAGCCCTCGACCGATTAGTATTCGTCAGCTACACACATTGCTGTGCTTCCACCCCGAACCTATCAACCTCGTCGTCTTCAAGGGGTCTTACATACTGGGAAATCTCATCTTGAGGGGGGCTTCACGCTTAGATGCTTTCAGCGCTTATCCCGTCCGTAC
>NZ_JBFTSN010000062.1:0-25415 GCF_056400045.1 Paenibacillus sp. 01L418 | reverse complement strand
CCCCCACCCCGCGCTTTGCCACACGCCTGATAAGACGTACACCGTCTTAAACCATTTAGGATCCGTAAGATAAGCAGCCGGCTCCAAGCCAACCAGCTCGATTAGCCTCACAAGCATTCCCGATGATGGCGACAAGAAAGTGATAATCATCCCGGCCATAACAACGACAGAAATAAAATGCGGTGCATAAGTAACCGTTTGCACAGTTTTCTTAAAGTAGCCGTTCTTAATTTCGTTAAATGCTAACGCTAGAATAATGGGCAGCGGAAAACCGATGGCCAGTTCATATAAGCTAATGCTGAACGTATTCCACAATAAGTCCCAAAAATAATAGGAGTTAAAAAATCTCTCAAAATGCTCGAAGCCTACCCACGGACTTCCCATAATGCCTTTTGTCGGAATGAAGTTCTTGAAAGCAATCTGGATACCGTACATCGGACCATAATGGAAGATAAGAAAGTACAGCATGACAGGAGTCATAAATAAGTAGAGCTCCCAGTTTTGCAGCATCTTTTTTGCGAGCGACTTGTTTCCGCTTGTCTTCTTGTTTAATGGAACAKCTTGCAATTCGTTTCCTTCCATCTCTCTCGAATCCTCCTCTCTCTATGTTGTTATTCGCAGCTTCACTCTACCGGCAACCGGCATTGTAATTGACTAGCGCTTACATTCCAAATTGTAGTCATTTTCACCATCAACGGTAAATATGTATGATCTGCATTGTCATTCGAAAACGCCGTAACCATAGGGTTTTACAGGCTTTTCACAATGACAGTTGTCCTATTTTCACTCATCAGAATGCTCTTAATGTGTTAGATATGCTGTCCAAAAATGGGGTGCAAGTGATACATATTGTGCTTTGCGGATAAATGTGTGAACCTTTCTTACGAATGCCTGTTTCTAAACAGCCGTTATTAATTATCCCTTATGAACACGCATACAATTCCAATCCAATTCAGGAGGCTTTTGACCGTGACAAACAAAACCGCCCATCTTATTTCGCACACGCACTGGGACCGCGAATGGTACATGCCTTACGAATACCACCATACGCTGCTCGCAGAGCTAATGAACGATTTGCTTCGCATCTTGGAAGAGGATGACAGCTTCCGCAGCTTTCATCTGGACGGACAGACGATCATTATTGAAGACTATCTACAGATTCATCCTGAGAAAAGAGAAGTGCTCGAGAAATACATTCGAGAAGGCCGAATTATTATCGGTCCATGGTATGTGCTGCAGGATGAATTTCTGACAAGCTCCGAGGCGAATGTCCGCAACTTGTTGATTGGGCATCAAGACGCTGCTTATTATGGCGTTATTTCAAAGCTTGGATATTTCCCCGATTCCTTCGGAAATATGGGGCAGGCTCCACAAATGCTGAAGCAAGCAGATATTGATACCGCTGTGTTTGGACGGGGCGTTAAGCCGACCGGCTTCGATAATATGGTTGGTGAAACGACCGGCTCCAACTATGAATCTCCTTATTCAGAAATGCACTGGACCTCTCCTGACGGTTCATCCGTGCTCGGACTGCTATTCGCGAGCTGGTACAACAACGGGATGGAAGTGCCGACAGATCCAGAAGAAGCAAAAGCCTATTGGACCAAAAGACTTGGCGATGCCAGCAAATACGCTTCTACGCCAGAGCTTCTATTCATGAACGGCTGTGATCATCAGCCTGTTCAAACCAACTTATCCGAGGGTATTCGCACGGCAAGCGAGCTTTTCCCGGACGTTACCTTTGTTCATTCCAGCTTTGAGCAATATATCGAGGCATTGAAGGGACAGCTGCCTTCTCATTTGACGACGGTCGAGGGCGAGCTGCGCAGCCAGCATACAGACGGGTGGAGCACGCTCGTCAACACGGCTTCCGCTCGGGTTTATTTGAAGCAGCTCAATCAGCGGGGGCAAACCTTGCTGGAGAAAGGCGCTGAGCCTCTAGCTGCACTTGCACATCTAGTCGGCGGCCAAAGCTATCCGCATCAGCTATTGACCTATGCTTGGAAGACGCTTATGCAAAATCATCCTCATGACAGTATTTGCGGCTGCAGCGTAGACGAAGTGCATCAGGAAATGGTGACGCGATTCGATAAGAGCCGCCATACGGCCGAATCCATTGTAGCGGAGAGCCTGAGTGCAATTGCGGGACAGATCGATACGAGCGGAGTTAAAGCATGGGGAGAATCCAGCGTGCCGGTTACTATTTTCAACATGACGGGTTGGGAGCGCAGCGGTACAGTAAGCGCGGAACTCATCGTTGCCAAAGCTTATTTCAAGGAAGGGCCTAACCCTGCTGCCATTGCTGAACGGCTTGAGAAGCTTCCGCTTCATTTGGAGAATGGGGCTCTGCTGGATGACGAGGGTTATGCGATTGCTGCCAAAGTGGAGGATTTAGGCGTTCATTTTGGTTATGAGCTGCCGAAGGATAAATTCCGCCAGCCTTATATGGCTCGCAAAATAAAGTTAACGTTTGAAGCAAGCCGGGTTCCGGCACTTGGCTTCAAAACTTATGCTTGGCATGATTCCGCTGCAGCCCCGGCTTTAGTGGCTAACACATCACTAATCGCCAGCCCAAGCGGCATGGAAAATCAATATATTGCTGTAAGCTTTGAAGCAGACGGCTCTTATAATTTAACGGATAAAGTAACCGGGAAAACATTCCAAGGACTTGGCATTTACGAGGATTGCGGCGACATTGGCAATGAATATGTATTCCGGCAGCCTGAGGGAGAACAGCCTCTTACGACCAAGGGTATTCCGGCAACTATAACCCTTGTTGAGAATGAAGCTTATCGGGTCACGTACGAGATTGTTCATGAATGGGCAATTCCAGCCAGAGCTGATGATACATTCACCACTGAAAAACGAAAAATGGTCCGTTTCCGCGATCGGCAAGCCCAACGAGTCGAGCATAGGGTGCCGATGCGCATCGTCACTCGCGTTAGTCTAGAGCAATCCGGCAGAGGGCTGCAGCTGGAGGCATCCTTCAATAATCAAGCCAAGGATCATCGCCTTCGCGTATTGTTCCCTACTGGGCTGAAGTCGAACAAGCATTTGGCTGACTCGATCTTCGAGGTCGCTTCCCGTGATACGACGCCAGCGGAGGAGTGGATAAATCCAAGCAATGCCCAGCATCAACATGCATTTGTTAGTGTGTCCGACGGCGAACACGGCTTAAGCGTCGCTAATAAAGGCCTTAACGAATACGAAGTGCTTCGCGATGGATCGAATACCATAGCGGTTACGCTTCTCCGTTCTGTTTCTGAGCTGGGAGATTGGGGAGTATTCCCGACACCAGAGGCGCAGTGCCTTGGCGAGCATACCGTAGAGTTCTCCCTATTCCCGCACGCCGGCGATGCTATTTCTTCGGAGGCATTTGTGGAAGCTTACCAATTCCAAGCGCCTTGGTTCCACCTGCAAACCGGAAATCAACAAGGCTCGCTCCCGGCAACCTATGAGCCGCTGAAGTGGGAAGGCAAAGGGTTCGCTTTGTCCGCCTTTAAAGTTTCGCAGCAAAGCGGCGATGTCATTATTCGTTGGTACAACCTTGCGGGCGAGCCGCAGGAGCTGGCGTTTGAAGCTAATTTTGGCGTAGATCATATTTATCAAAGCGATATTTTGGAACGCCGCCAAGAGGCCGCGAGCATTCAGAACAGCTCTGTACGCCAAACCAYTGGAAAAGCAAAAATTATAACCTACTCATTACAATTGAACTAATCAGGAGGCAAACCTTATGAAATTACCAGATTCCATTATTAACGTATTGGCTGAGGCGGACCAGCGCCTTGCGCATCGTCCCAAGCTGCAAAAGCTGTTCAAAAATTGTTTTCCAAATACGCTGGAGACAACGATCAAGCTGATGGACGATGGCACAACCTTTGTCATTACAGGAGATATTCCGGCGATGTGGCTGCGGGATTCTACGGAGCAGGCTCGTCATTACATCCCTTATGCCAAGGAGGATGCTGAACTTCAGCGTATTATTAGCGGCGTAATTCGCCGTCAAATGTTCTACATTAATATAGATCCCTATACGAACGCATTTAATGAGACGGCAAGCGGCAAACATTATAATGCTGGCGATCAATCCGATATGACAGCTTGGATGTGGGAGCGCAAATATGAGCTGGATTCCTTGTGCTTCCCTACTCAGCTCGCCTATATGTACTGGCAGGAAACGGGCAAAAGCGATATTTTCGACGATGCCTGCTATCAAGCCTTAAACTCGATTGTCCATGTAATCAAAACAGAGCAGCGGCATGAAGAGAAATCCCCTTACCGCTTCGTGCGTCCAGGCTTTAAAGAAACCGAAACGCTGCAAAATGACGGGTTAGGACTGCCGGTCAACTACACAGGCATGTCTTGGTCGGGCTTCCGTCCAAGCGATGATGCGTGCCTGTTCGGCTACAACATTCCTTCCAACATGTTTGCCGTCGTTATTTTGGGCTATATTCGGGATATTGCGGATCAAGTGTATGGCGACAAAGAATTGGCCGCAAGAGCAGAGAAGCTGCGGCAGGAGATCGACTTCGGCATCAGAGCGTACGGCATCGTCAATCATCCGGTATTCGGCAAAATTTATGCTTATGAAACGGATGGGTATGGAAACTACTGTCTTATGGATGATGCGGGTACACCTGGACTGCTGTCTATTCCTTATTTCGGCTATGCGCCTGTGGACGATCCCATTTATCAGAACACACGCAGGTTTGCGCTGAGCCATGAAAATCCGTTTTACTATGAAGGCAAATTTGCCAAAGGCATTGGCAGCCCTCATACGCCTGCCGGGCATGTATGGCATATGGCTTTGTCGATGCAAGCGTTGACTGCTGATAATAATGAAGAAATAAAAGAGCTTATCGATATGCTCGTGAATACAGATGCAGATACGGGCTTTATGCACGAGGGCTTCCATCCGGACGATCCGTCCGTATTCTCGCGAGAATGGTTCGCTTGGTCCAACAGCCTGTTCGCCATGTTGATTTGCGAGGCGATGGATAGAGACATCGTATAATCTCGTGTACGGGTAAGCTCTCTCACGAATAAGAGGCAGCCCCTTAGGTCAATAACCTAAGGAGCTGCCTCTTCTATTATAGAAGATACGGGAGCATCATAATCTTCTGCTTGCTCAAAATATTATTTTTTCACGATATCCTGTACCGCTTTGTCGAATTTCTCAAGCAATTGATCGCTAGTAATTTGCTTACCGAGATATTCTTGCATTGCTGCACCCCATTGCTGTGTAATGCCGTCAGGGAAACGATCCCAGTTCCAGCTTTTCACTTGCTCAGGATTAGCATTCGCGAAGGTTGCGAAGTCGCCGCCGATTTTGCCTACCGCTTCTGGGTTCGGCTCGATGGAGGACAATGCCGGTACAAATTTGAAATCGGTTGAAATGAATTTTTTGCCTGTTTCCGAAGTAACCATCCAGTTCAAGAAGGCTTTCGCTTCTTCCACTTGGTCGGATTTGCTGTTGACGATCCAGTTGTTCGGTACGCCGGTAAATACGTTAGGCTTGCCTTGAAGAGGGACAGCCATCATGCCAAGGTTAAGCGTTGGATCAATTTCATCAATCATGCCTTGAATCCAATTGCCGTGCTGAATCATGGCATATTTGCCTGCTGCGAACTCCGCTACCTGCGTATTGTAATCCGTTGTCAGCGCATTGTCTTGACCATTCGCGAACATAATGTCCACTAGGCGAATCCACTGCTTCATGATCGGATCATCTTTCAGCTTCACTTTGCCCGCTTTTACATCTTCGATAAATGCCGCAGGATCAGCTTGGTTAGCAAATGCGATATTTAGCGTATGAATGCCCATCGACCACCACTCCGAAGTAAGCGCGAATGGAATGATGCCAGCATCCTTCAGCTTTTTAGCTGCTGCTTCTAGATCCTCGAGCGTTTGCGGCAGGTCGGTGATGCCTGCTTTTGCAAATAGATCCTTATTATAGGTGAAGCCATAAGCTTCAAGGTTCATCGGCATGCCAAGCAGCTTGCCGTCACGCGTAATTTGCGCTTTCGATGCTTCAACCAAATCCTTTGCCCAAGCCTCGCCAGTCAAGTCCGTCGCACGGTTCACGTAAGGATCGAAGCCTGCCCAGCCGCTTGAGTTGAAAATTTCCGGCTCCTCGCCGGCAGCCAGCTCTGCTTTCAGCAATGCGCTGTAGTCTTCCCCGCCGCCGTGTGTCTCGATTTCCACTTTTACGCCGGCTTCCTTCTCGTATTCAGCAGCCATTTTGGCAAGTGCATCAGCTATCTCTACCTTGAATTGAAACACTTTAATGGTAACGTCCTTCTTCGGCGCTGCCGTCGCTTCTGTTCCACCGTTTTTTTCAGTTTCTTTTGGTGCATTTGTTGCTTTCCCGCTGTTGCCGTTGTTGCTTCCACAGCCGCTTGCCAGAACGATGAGCATAATAGCAGCTAGCATAAGTAAGGAAACTTTTTTCATCTTATGACCTCCCGCAAATTTTATATATCATTTCGTTTTTGTATCGCTTACATCGTCATTATAATTGTGCAACAACGTGGCACAACACCGAATATATTGTACTTCTAGGTGTAAAATGTTGATAACTTCCATAATAAAACTTTTTATCGTTAACCTTTAACTGAACCGGCTGTAATTCCTTCAATAATGTGCTTTTGCAAAAATAAAAAAAACAAAATAATCGGAATCGTACTAAGCGTGAGTGCAGCCATTGCGAGATCCCACTTGCGCAAATATTGGCCAAAAAACTTTTGCACGGCGAGCGGAATCGTAGTCAGCTTATCATTTATAACGAGCACTGGCAGCAAATAATCATTCCAAATCCACAGCACGTTCAAAATAATGACCGTTACCGTGATCGGCTTCAGCAGCGGAAACACGATACGCCAGAACACGCCATAAGGTGAGCAGCCATCCACAACCGCCGCTTCCTCTACCTCTAGCGGAACAGATTTAATGAACCCATGATACAGAAACATCGACAAGGAAATGCCGAAGCCCATATAGCATATAACGATACCATACAAATGTCCGCGCAATTCGAACATCGACGTAATGCGCATCAGCGGCAGCATAACCGATTGGAACGGAATGATCATGGCAGCAATAAGCACCGTCAGCAATATTTTATTAAAGGTCGTCGGACGCCTAACTAAGCGATAAGCCATCATGGAGCTGACGATGACAAGCATAAGGACGCTAATCGAGGTCACCATAAACGAATTCAGAAACACCGTCGGAAAATCGATAGCAACCCATGCGCGCTTGAAGTTGTCCAGCCCCAGCTTCTCCGGCAGCGAAGCGGCGTTGAGCAAAATAAATTTGAGCTCCTTGAACGAGTTGATGATCAAAAAGTAGAACGGTGCCAAGAAAATGAGCGCAGCCGCGATACCTATAATTTCGAGCAATAAAATGAGAGGTGTATAGCGCTGTTTGTTTTCCATTACGCCTCCACCTCCTTCTTCTTCGTGAACCATACCTGCGTGACCGTAATTAAAGCTACGCCGAAGAAGAAAATCATCGCTTTCGCTGTTCCAAGTCCATAACGGTTGTTAACTAGCCCTTCGCGKTAAACGTTTAGCGCGATCGACTCCGTTGCATTGCCAGGACCGCCAGCGGTCAGCGACAGGTTCAAATCGAACATTTTGAACGAGTTTGATGTCGTAAGGAACAAGCAGATCGTAATGGCTGGCATAATAAGCGGCACGGTGACTGAACGCAGCATTTGCCAAGCTCCTGCCCCGTCGATTTTGGCGGCCTCGATTAAATCCTTCGGCACACTGATCATAGCTGCGATATAAATAATCATCATATACCCTGCCGTCTGCCATACGAATACGATAACGATGCCCCAGAAGGCAGTATTTGGAGTACCTAGCCACTGAAGGTTAAAGAATCCGAAGCCCGTCGCTTCGCCGATGGCCCGAAAGCCCCTTACGAATATAAAATACCAAATGTAGCCGAGCAGCAGTCCCCCGATTACGTTAGGCAGAAAAAATACGGTTCGCAAAATGTTGCGGCTCTTCAGGTTTCGCGTAAGCAGCAGAGATAACAGAAATGCCAGCAGATTGGTGACGATAACCGCGGCAGCCGTAAACTTAGTCGTAAACCAGAATGCATTCCAAAAACGCTCATCGTCCGAGAAAATCTTAACTATATTTTTCATTCCTACCCATTTGGCGTTGCCGAGGTCCATCCCGTTCCATTCCGTAAAGGTGTAGTAAAAACCCATCACGAATGGCGCAAGCACAATCAATATAAAGGCAATGAGTCCCGGTCCAACAAATACCGTTTGCTGTACCCATTCGTTCCACTTGATTTTTTTGGACATCATTCTCGTCCCCTTTCTCTTCCCTATGTGTCAATGTATCTGTTGATATTCACAGTATAAAACCGAGTCCCCCATCAAACCACAGAGGATGATGATAAGGTAGGTGGACTATATTGACCATCCGCAGCAGGATCGGTTACTGTGTTTATGCAAGAGTGACTTAGACAGAAAGCGGGCGATTGTGATCATGAATACGATTAAGCCATTTAACACGATTCGCAAAAAGCTCATGCTTTTGCTGCTCGCAGCTACGATTTTGCCGATTGCAACCTCGATGATTATCTCTTATAATGCGACAACCAAATCGATTACAGAGGATGCGATTGCTCGCAACAATCGACTGCTGTCGCTCGGGAAAACCAACATTATGAACTACATGAACAACATCAATCAGAAGTCGCTCGCTGTCTACAACGCAATGAACGTTCCGCGCTCTTTGTACTATATTTTGGAGCACAGCATGGAGGATGAGGTATTCCCGAACGATATTACCGACGTCATTCGCAATCGCAACCTGCTGAAGGATCATTTGTACAACATGTATCAAAGCGTCAGTGAATTTCATAAAGTAAGGCTTTATGCGGTCAACCAAAACGCAACGTATCTACTATGGAATGACGACATTAAGGTTGGGCGAAATAATGTTCCCATTCCACAAACCTTTAAGAAAGCATATATAGAGCCTACACATATGAGCCATAATTACGGACTCGTTGACCTCAAATCTTCGGCAAGCGAGGAAATGGTATTTACGCTCCATCGTCCGATCTTCCTCGCCCCAAGTGATGAGCTGCTTGCTGAATTATCTATCGATGTAAGATTGAATGTATTAGAGGATTTAAATCGCCAGCTCTATGACGGCGGTGAGGAAAGCTTCTATATCGCGGATTCCAATGGTCAAATCGTGCTTTCTTCAGATAAAAACGAAATCGGTACGCCTGCTAAACAGAGCTGGCTGGGGACGATTTTGGGCTCTGGGCAAGACAGCGGCCATTTTGACTGGAAAGAGGAAACGTTCAAAGGCATGATTTTTTATGATCGGATTAAGACGCCTTACATGGACTGGTATTTAATCAAACAGACGCCCTACAAGCATCTCTTCAGCGCTGCTGATCGGATTGCCCGCATTAATACAGCAGTCGGAATCGCTTTTCTAGCCATTGTCGTGTTAGCCACTTTGTTCATTTCAATTCGGTTTACGAAGCCGCTGATTCGCTTAATCGGTTACGTGAACAAGATTGAGACGGGCAATTTGAATGTATCGATCGACATACACAGCAATGATGAAATCGGCCTGCTCGCAAGGCGGTTCCGCTCGATGATGCAGACCATCAACAATCTCATTTTGACCGAATRTCGGCTTGAGATTGCCAATAAAACCAATGAGCTGAAAGCGCTGCAAGCTCAGGTGAATCCACACTTCCTCTATAATGCGCTGCAATCGATCGGTACCGTTTCACTGCAGCACGGCGACACCAAAGCGTATTCACTCATTACGTCTCTTGGGAAAATGATGCGCTATCAAATGAACGCCATGGATTCGGTCGTGGAGCTGCGCCGGGAGCTCGACTATGTTCAGGCCTATCTCGATCTGCAGAAACAGCGTTTTGATACAGCTCTCCATGTGCAGCTGCTAATTGACGAGCAGACAAGGCAAATACTCGTTCCAAAAATGATTTTGCAGCCGCTGCTCGAAAACTTTTTTAAGCATGGGTTTGTGCAATCATCGGAGGAGCCTTCGGAGCTTCTGATTACCAGCGGTTTGGATAAACAAGGGGAATGGCTTTCGATTACTGTTCAAGATAATGGCTGCGGCGTGTCCGAGGATCGGCTGCAAGAGGTGCGGCTTCAACTGGAGAAAATGCCTCCAATCGGAACCGGGCAGCCGAATGATCAAGAAGAAGGCGGCATTGGCCTGCCTAACGTGCTTTCGCGTCTGCGCCTGCATTTTAACAAAACAGCTGCTATGGAGCTGCGTCACGTGAAGCCGCATGGCTTTTCCGTTACGATTCATATTCCGCTGGCAAAGGAGAATGAACGATGAAGGCATTAATCATTGACGATGAGAAGCATGTGAGGGAAGCGATACGGCTGCTCGTCCCTTGGGATGATTACGGCATCGATACACTGCTTGAGGCACAAGACGGTATCGCCGCTACTGCATTAATTCGCACGGAACGGCCAGAAATTATTTTTACCGATATGATGATGCCCAATATGAATGGCACGGAGCTGCTGCAATGGGCGGCCGAACATGCGCCTGCCAGCAAAATCATCGTCATTAGCGGCCATGACGACTTTAGCCTCGTTCGCCATGCGGTCAAATACGGCGGAATCGATTATATTTTGAAGCCCATTGATGCGGAGCAGCTCGTTAGTGCATTAGCGAAAGCAGTGAGCTGCTATACCTTGGAGGAGCAGGAGCGATGCCGCAAAACGAGGATGAATATCGAGCTTAATCAGCTTAAGCCGATGTACTTGGAGCAATATTTTTCAGCAATGATCAACGAACCTGGCTCCTACTCTAATTTTGCTGAAACACTCAGACTGGAGTTAGGGATTACGAAGCCTATACCTCGTGCACGTGTTGCACTGGTCAAGCTTGAGCTTGCTTCAACGTTCATCAGAGAGAAATTTGCCTCAGGACTCGATTTGCTGCTGTTCTCTTTGACGAATATTTGCAATGAATTTCTAAAGGAAAAAGAAATCGGCTTCGCGCTTCGCCACCGCGGACAGGAGCAGGAGCTATTGCTGCTGTTTTGGGGAGATGGCGAGCTGGCGCCTGCGTTAATCAAGGAAATGAACGATGCGATATTTGTGATATTGAAGACGCGGTTTCATTTTGGACTCGGGCATGCTACAGCCTTTCCTTCATCAGCAGCCACCGCTTATCAACAAGCGAAGCATGCGCTTTTGCGCCGGAATTTGCTCGTTAACGATTCGTATTGCCATACTTTTGAGGCAGCTGTCCATCAGCACAAAAACACGCTTCTGCTCTTTAGCGAGCATGAAGAAAAAATAAAATTTGCTGTGCAGAGCGGCAACAAAGAACAAATCCGCCGCGCTTTAAAGCCTTGGTTCGATTCACTTGATCAAGCAGGATTCATCTCGCAAGAGCAGCTAATGAACTGGCGTCAGCAATTCGAATTCGCCAAATCTATATGGGAATACAAAAGCGACAAAAACAAAACTGGAAGCAAATCAGATTTAATTGAGGATCAGGCACTCTTATCCTTGGATGCCAATGGATTTTTTGATTACGAGCTGTGGAAACAGGGCGTTTTTATAGAAACGTGTGATGTTTCCTTGCGTTTGGCTGAACATGACAAGGAACGCAGTGTCATTGAGGACATCGCTGCCTATATTGAACAGCATCCTCACGAGGAGATCACGCTGCAGGATATATCCGAGCGCTTTTATTTAAGCAGAGAATACATTTCGCGCAAATTCAAGCAGGAGACGAATGGCAATTTATCCGATTTTATTGCGGAGGTAAGGATCAAGCGGGCAAAGGAGCTTTTGGCGAACGGGCAGTTAAAGATCGCTCAGGTTGCAGAGCTGGTAGGCTTTCAGGATGAGAAATATTTTAGCCGCGTCTTCAAGAAACGTACGAACTGCTCTCCGAACGACTATAGGAAACATCATTACAGCGGGGATAGTTAGCGGGAAACTGCTTTTGCTAAGGGATTAAAGTCGCTCCATAAACTGATTCAAAGGCAAAAAAAAGCTGAGCTTCGTTCAATTGGCGTTAACCAACCGAGCAAAACTCAGCTTCTCTTTGTCTAAGAAAGACACCTACATAATCGGTGTACCCTTCTTCAACGTCTTCATGTCACTATTGGAGTTATTGAGCGCGGGCAGCATCTTCTCGCCACTGACCATTGGTTCATGGCAGATTAAACAAGTAGGAACGTGATCAAACGCAAAGTTATCGCGCATCCAACTGTTGCACCCTTCCGTCTCGCATGTCCATACCTTCGTGTTTTCTTCCGGAATTTCTTCAAGCGGTTTTTTACGATTGTACATATGGTCAGCCCCCTTCGCGATAAAAAAGGAAAAACTGCCTCGAACTTAGAGTAAGGGGCAGTTATCATTTATAAACAGCAGTGTATTGTGAATATTTGCTTCAAACTTGCAATTGATTTTATTGTACCATATTTCGTCCAATAAAGGCAAATATCAGCCTATATTTTAGCGCCTTTTTTTTGGAGAGTGGCAGTAATGCGCAAACAGCTGCTCAATCGGTTTGAAATACAAATGCCCATCCTCCCAAGGTTGAAAATGAAGATCCATTCTAGAATCGCTCCAATTGGCAGGAGTCCCTGTCGTACTAAGCTTCCCCGGCAATATGGGCTCCTCGACGACGGCAGGAAATTCCTGATAACCAAACAGTAAATTCTCATGCATCGCAATGATTTCATACTTCGGCCCATGGAAAGCCCGCTCCTCTTGGAGCTGATAATGAAAATAAATATAGCTTGCTGCCATATCCGGCTTTAAATGCGCCACTCTTCCAACACGCCGTTCAACTGTTTCTTTGCGAAGCCAATGATCAAAGCTGGCTGGTTCGTTGAAATGGAAGACATCAATCATCGGAATCCATTTTCGCGCAGCTGACTGTCCGGGCCAATTCTCCAAAAAAGCAGCCATCTCTGGAAGCAGCTCTTCGGGCTCGAGCACTCGATGGATGCACTCACAGTAAATGAACACATTTCGCTCCCATTGGAAACAGCCAACCGTCATAATCTCCCCTTGCTCTATTAGCTGCTGTACAGCATCTGACTGTTTCGCCGCTTCGATGGCTTCCATCTCGAAGCCTTCTTTCATTTGCGCCCTCGCTATGACTCTAAACATGATTATTCTCGCTCCGCTCGTACGATCAATTGAAGTGCAAATTTAAATCTTCCCTATATAGTTAACGTAAATGACTTTATCAAAAGGGTAGTACATATCGGTATCATAAGGGAGCCCAATGCTACAATCAATCGATTTTCTCAAAATAAGTGACGCTAACGCCAGTTTTTTTGAATGTTGGATATTCTAATTAAGGAAGTTGGAAAGAATGCCAAAAAAACGAGGAGGAAATACAATTGGAAAGCACAAGTGAGTTTGTCCAAAAGGTACAGGCTACGCAGCGTAAAGCCGAACTCAACAAAAGAAGAAACGGCAACGGCAACCCTGCAGAGAGACTTGTAAATAAGCAGCACAGCACCAATAAATAAATGATTGGATAAGGCTTCGATAGGGTGCTGTCGCCGCAGGGTGGCAGCACCTTTCTTGCTTTGCAGAGAAGGTCATTTCTTTCAGCAGCTGGACAACTCCGACATGTATGGACACAAATAAAAACCAGCCCTACATGTGGAAGCATGTCTGACTGGCCTATGTGTACAGCAAATTGATAATTGCACATGATTGCCTTGTGCTTTTAAACCGAATACTCGTGAGGGTAGTAGGGGATATGAGAATCCGCTACAATCGTGAGACTGTTCTCATCAGTGTTATATTCAACTGGACCGTCTTTGACGTAATACCACGTCTTTAACGTGGGCTTATCATCAAACTCTTGGAAAACAAACACGTTCAGCTCCGCTTTATGTGCAAGCAGCTCTTCGATACTTTCGCTCCATGGCACAGAAACCGTGAATCGCCAGCCTTCCCCCTGTGGAACAAGCGTATAGGGCACTTCCAGCTTATTCGAATCAATAAACATCCGTCCACCCACCGCATGTTTAACAAGAAACGTTTGTTTCATTTTTATCCCTCCTTAAAGTTTGCGAATGCAAACTTACTTCGAAAGCGTATGCTTAAAGTTTGCGAATGCAAACTTACTTCGAAAGCTAAGGCAAATCGATCAGCATAAAAAAGGCTGGAGCCGCAGCGGTGAGTGTAAGCTCCTCAGCTGCCTCAATTTGTGCCTCATCACCGGTCATTAGCGTTTCGCCGTGAACCGACAGTTCACCTTCAATAATATATATAAATTGCTTGCGTCCCGGATCGACAACGTATTCGAGCTGTTTTCCTTGCTCCAGCTTGCTCAGATAAATCGTCATATTCTGATTTATCGAGGCAACCTGTTCCAAAACCTGATTTGAAACGACAGGAAGCAGTGCATTATGCAGCTTGTCTACATCGAATCGGCTCGCTTCATAAGAAGGTTTCGTTCCTCGTTCCTGCGGCATGAACCACAGTTGGAGCAAGCGCAGCTCTTGATCTTCTGATGCGTTAAATTCCGTGTGGATAACGCCCGTGCCAGCTGACATCCGTTGCACCTCGCCAAACGAGGACACGACAGAGTTGCCCATGTTATCCTCATGTCTAATGCGACCATTCAATGCGATAGATACGATTTCCATGTCGCTATGTGGATGCGCGCCAAAACCTTTTTCCGGAGCCAAATAATCGTCATTGCACACACGCATCACACTAAAGCCTGTTCGATTCGGATCATGATAAGCTCCGAATGAGAAGCTTGGGTGGCTGCGCAGCCAGCCTAGATCCGCCGAATGCCGCGATGCCGCGGGGAATACGTCGATCATCGTCTCTCCTCCAAACAAGTTTTTATTTACTTACTTATATATAGCAGTTTTTCATTCTCTGAGCAAGCTTAAAATTGAACAGCGTTCAGCAGCGGCTCGAAACCATCGATATGGCAGCCTACTATATCTCCGCCGCGAATAATGACAGCACCTGGTGTTCCAGTCATCATAATGTCGCCCGGCAGCAGCGTCATCACTCTGGAATGAAAAGCAACAGCTGCAAAGGGGCGAAACTTCATATTGAATACCTTATTGCGATGTGCGACCTCACCATTAATTGCGGTTTCCACATTCAGCTCTAACAAATCAGGAAACTCATCCTTCGTAATAAACTCCGGCCCGAAGCTGAAAAAGGTATCGAAGCTTTTGGCCCTCGATAAAAACCTCTGATGTCTAGCATGAATATCAGCTGCCGTAACATCAATTGTCGTCGTATACCCGGCAATGACGTCATACACTTCAGCTTCTGATATATTTTTGCAGGTTTTTCCGATAATAATGCCGAGTTCAGCTTCTGCTGTGATTTTCCCAACTCCCTCTGGAATTTGTATCGCATCAAGCGGGCCGATAATCGTCGTATCCGGCTTGATGAAGCTGACTGGCTCTTCATTTGGGTCCGCCAACGCTAATTCTGCCGCATCCTTTACGTAGTTCATGCCGATACCCCAAATTTTGCGAGGGTGACGGTATAGCGGAGCGTACTGTACCTCCTCATAAGGAATCGCCGGCAATCGCTTCAACTTTTCCTTCCCTGCTCCTTCGTACCATTTTGTTAAAAACTCCAGCTCGCCCAAACGAATAAGCTCGAACAGCTCTGTACTCCAGCTGGCATTCTCCGCCTCATTAATCGTTTCTATAAGAACAAGGCCCTTTGCACTTGGTATCGCAGCGAGCTCCTTGCCATTCCTTTTTACTGTTGATATTTTCATTGCCAGCAGCTCCTTTTCTTTAGCTTAATGGCTTTATTCGTATCGAGACGTGATCAGCGACCCATTTCAACAGCCTCATATCCTGACTTCTTCCCGCAATGAAGGAGAGGCCAATTGGACAACCCAGCTCGCCTGCAATCGGAACCGTAACCTGCGGCAGCCCTGCCAGCCCTGCTAAACAGCTCATTTCGAGCGTTTGAGCACGACGCTGCTCAACCTCCAAGCCCGATAATCCGAGCAGCGGCGCTATCGCAGGCACGGTCGGCACAACGAGCACCGTATCCTCTCCAAGCCATCCATCCATAAGCGCCCGCGCTTCATCCCGAATGGTGAAAGCTGTACCACTATCCTCTTCCCGCAGCGTGCTCGCCCAAGCAAATCGCTCCGCTATGCCCGGTCCGAAGGCAGGCTGCTCGCGCAATATCCAGTCCCGATGCTCACGCCAAATCTCTAATCCTTGAATGATACGAAAAGCATTCACCCATTCTCGCAGCCCGTTTGGCGCAATGATGGCTTGTTCATGCCTCCGGGCTAGATCATGCAGCATTGGAAAATATTGCGACAAAGCTGTAGATGTGTGCTCATCCGTCAATGCCCATACATCCTTCGCAAACACCATTCGCGTGAATGTCTCCTTACTGCTCCCTTGTTCATCAAGCAGTACACTGCCCACTTGAAGCAGTGTCTGCGCATCTCGGGCCATCCAGCCTACCGTATCGAAGCTAGGCGCCAGCGGTATAAGCCCATTCGTATCCACTGCACCATGCGTAGGCCGTATTCCATAAATTCCACAATAGGCGGATGGCACTCGAATGGAGCCTCCCGTATCCGTACCTATAGCGAAATCTGCTAATCCTGCCGACACCGCAACAGCTGATCCGCTGGAGGAGCCTCCGGGTATTCGGCCAAACGCTTTAGGATTCACCGGTGTTCCATAATGGGCATTTTCCCCGTTAATGCTGTACATCAATTCATCTGTAATGGTTGTTCCTTTTAATGTCGCTCCGTTTCTAAGCAGCCGATTTATGACCGAAGCGTGCTTATCCGCCTCGTCATGTGTTCGCAGCCAATCAGGATTGCCTGCACCAGAGATATGCCCAGCAATATCGAATACATCCTTTGCCGCATACGTTTTACCGCTTAAGACACCTTCAGCTAAAGGCTCTATCTCAAGCTGTTCCGTCGCATACGCATTCCAGCTTTGCTTCATCAAGATCCCCGCCTCCTCTTTACCATCCCATTGCTGCGCCATCGCAGCGCGGATCCGATCCGCCTTGCAGTAATCCTTGCTCATCTCGCATAATCGCATGAGCATGGCCCATAATGCCGTCGAAGTCCTTCACTTTCTTTACCGAGTGACCTGCCTGCGCCAGCGATGCTAGTACGTCTGCAGAAACACGTCCTTCTATTTTCAGCTCCTGCGTTGGCTCTCCCCACGTTCGGCCCCATACCCATCTAGGTTCATTTATCGCTTGCTGAGGATCCATGCCATAATCAATCATCCGGGTAAATATCGCCGTTTGCGTCTGAGGCTGGCCCTCGCCGCCTTGCGTGCCATACAGCACAGCAGGCTTGCCATCACGACATGCCATCGCTGGCATTAAGGTGTGGAATGTCCTTTTAGCTGGCTTCAGACTGTTTACATGATTCGGATCAAGCGAGAAAAACGAGCCGCGGTTTTGCAATAAAACACCCGTATTGCCCGCTACGACGCCCGATCCAAACTCGAAGTACAAGCTTTGAATGAAAGAGAGGGAATTCCCTTCCTCATCTACAACTGCTGCATAGGCGGTGTCGCTGCCCAGCATCTCTGATTTCTCGCATGAAGCATGATTTAACTCAATTGAAGCAGCTAGCGCTGCCGCATATTTTTTATCCAAGAGCCGCTCAAGCGGTATGCTCGTAAATGCAGGGTCTGATAAATATTTGTTCCGGTCATGGAAGCTTAGCTTTAGTGCCTCGACGCATAGATGATAATAATTATGGGAGCCATGTTCAATTTCACCGAGCTTAAACTGCTCTAGTATTTGAAGCGCCATAATAGCGGAGAAGCCTTGTGAATTGGGAGGCATCTGATGAAGCGTATATCCTCGGTAAGTGCCCTCAATCGGGAGCACCCAGTCGCCATGATGATCCGCAAAATCATCCTCGGCAAGCAGACCATTTTGTTTGCCCAAAAAACTCGTCATTTCCTTTGCAGTTTCGCCTTTATAAAACTCATCGCGCCCAAATTCAGCTAAACGGCGCAGCGTCTTCGCAAGCGCAGGCTGCTTAAATCGCTCGCCAACCTTAACCACCTGCCCGTTTGGCAAGTATATATCTGCTGTTTCGAGTGTTCTTGCAAGAACGATTTCATTATGAACCGTATTTTGATATTGATCATTCGACATAGGGAAGCCATTCGCGGCGTAATCAATAGCGGGTGCCAGCACCTGCGCCCAGTCCAGTCTGCCATACTCTCGGTGAACCGCATCCCAGCCATCTACCATGCCGGGCACCGTTACGATACTGCCAATGCCCCGATTCGGAATCGCCGCCAAGCCATCGTAAGCACTAATACTAGCTTTATAACCAGATCGGCCGCTGGCATTATAGCCGCGCACCTTTCCTTCACTATGATGATAGCCGAGCCAGAAGGAGTCTCCTCCAAGGCTTGTCATATGCGGATAAACGACGGCGAGACATGCGCTCACAGCGACAGCTGCATCGTAAGCATTCCCACCTTGCGCAAGCATACGAGCGCCAGCTGCAGTAGCTAAATAATGAGGGCTGACAACCATAGTTTTGGTTCCGATGACCGATTGATTCATATCTACCACCCCTAAAAATGGATATAACTCTAATCAAACTCGCAATTCATTATTAATATGTTAGATAATATAACATTGTGTATTCTTTTAAAATACCACCTCAGAGAATGATAGGCAATAAAAATGTAACTTCTTTTTATTAATTGTGTTGAAAACGAATGGTGATGTGTATATATTTATACATATGGTAATTAAAACTCGGTATTACAAGACACCTTGCAAAATAATGAAATAAAATTGGAGCTGATGAACAAGTGCAAGAAAAGCTTATTGATGAACCAAAAATCATGGAAATTGATGATATCGATCGTAAAATCATTGCTGAGCTCAATATTAATGGAAGAATATCTTACACAGACTTAGCGAAGGAGATTGGATTATCGCGAGTAGCTGTCCAATCTCGGATTAATGCGTTGATGGACGGCGGCGTCATCGAACGATTCACGGCCGTCATTAACCCTGAGCGAATCGGTATAAATGTATCGGCTTTTTTCAATGTAGAGGTAGAGCCTAAGCATCTGCACGCCGTTGCTGATCAGCTTTCGACAGAGCCGTTTGTCACAAGCCTCTACCATATGACTGGACCGAGTAAACTGCATATGCATGGTCTGTTTCGCAACAATCAGGAGATGGAGCATTTTCTCAAAGATAAGCTTTACACACTGCCCGGCATTATGAGCGTCGATTGTCAAGTGTTAATCAATCGTTACAAGAGTCGAATGGGAATGAGGCTGTAGATGATGGCTGGCAAAATAATGAATAACCGCTACATGCAGCTTTCATGGGCGATGATGAAGACAGGTATTCTTGGCTACGGGGGCGGCCCGTCCGTTATCCCGCTGATTCGATACGAGGCAGTTACGAACTATAAATGGATTGAAGATGAGGAATTTGGCGAAATTCTTGCGCTTGCTAATGCACTGCCAGGTCCGATCGCAACAAAGATTGCCGCCTATTTAGGGTATCGCGAAAAAGGTACTCTCGGTGCCATCGTGTCTGTTCTCGCCCATATCATCCCTTCTGCTGTTGCGATGATTCTGCTATTAACGACGGTTCAATTCCTCAGCAGCGCGGCCTTCATACAAGGTATGATCGGTGCGGTAACGCCTGTCATCGCTGTCATGCTTGGCATGATGGCCTATGAATTCGGAGAACGTGCCGTCAAAGGACTTGGCAAATACGTCGGTTTTGGCTTTTTTGCATTAGCATTTGGACTGCTGCAAGGCATTCATATTCATCCTGCTATCGTCATTCTTTTATTTCTTGGTTACGGTGCTTTTCATCTAAAAACAGTTGCAGCCCTTCAGCGCAAAAAAAAGCAGAAGCAACTCCGAAGCAGCCAGCAGAAGGAGGGCGTAACACGTGGAATGGATTAATTTAATTATCGGATTTTTTATTGCTAATGTGCTTGGCTACGGGGGCGGACCAGCCTCCATTCCGCTTATGTACAGGGAGATTGTAACGAATCATCAGTGGACGACACCAGTAGAATTCTCAAACATACTGGCGCTTGGCAATGCACTCCCAGGTCCGATTGCGACTAAAATTGCCGCCTTTGTCGGCTACGATGTCGGCGGCTGGATCGGCTTAATTGCCGCATTAGCTGCAACGATTGTTCCATCCGCTGTTGCGCTCATTCTACTTCTTAAGGTGCTGCAGAAGCATCGTCAATCGCCTGTAGTCAAAGGAATGACGCTGCTTGTACAGCCCGTAATTGCCATAATGATGCTGCTGCTTACATGGCAAATGGCTGAAAGCTCTATCGAATCGATCGGAATTGTGCAATCGCTCATTATTGCAGCAGTCGCTTTCTGGGCGATGCAGTTCCGCAAAATTCATCCTGCCATCGTCATCGTTATCGCATTCGCCTATGGCGGTCTTGTTATTCCTCATTTGAACGTACTATAAATAACTAATAGGGCGAATCCCAGTAGCAAATGTCTAGTGGGGTTCGCCCTATTTTTTCATGAATATAACGATTAATCAAAAAAGTTTATAACATGGGTGAGTGCTGCAGGAATAACAATCAGTTTATTTTTTTTATAGTTGATAGCAGAAGATAAATCTAAGAAGAGGAAAGAAAACCTGCGAAAAGCCTTATAAAATCAAGGTTTTTTGCGGGTTTTCATGTTTTTATCAAGCCCTGCTCCCTACCATTGACAAATGAACGGAGCGAACGCTCCAGGGAGGGAAAGGAATATGTCTATACAACTGTTAGCACCATAGTACATTCAAGAGGCTTGCGTCGCATACAATCGTGCATAAATCCCGCCACTTCGCAGCAGTTCCTTATGCGTACCCATCTCGGCAATCTCTGTACCCTCCAGCACGACGATCTGGTCGGCATGAAGGATCGTCGATAGCCGATGGGCAATTACCAGTGTTGTGCGATCCTTGGATATGTCGTCCAGCGCCTGCTGGATCTCTTGCTCGGTCTTGGTATCAAGCGCCGATGTCGCTTCATCCAGAATGAGGATCGGTGCATCGCGCAGAATCGCCCGTGCTATCGAGAGCCGTTGCTTCTGCCCTCCGGACAGACGCACACCGCGTTCACCAATTACCGTATCGTAGCCTTGCTCCATCTGTGCTATAAAATCATGCGCTTTAGCCGCTTTCGCTGCATCAATCACATCTTTCTGGGTCGCGTCCTTCCAGCCATAAGCGATATTGTCATACACCGAGCCATCAAACAAGAAGGTATCCTGCAGCACCATCGAGATATTGTCACGTAGGCTGGAGAGCGTCACATCACGAATATCGATGCCATCTACTCGAATCGAACCGGCCTTTGGATCGTAGAAACGGTTAACGAGACTGGCCAATGTCGACTTTCCTACGCCGGTTGTTCCTACAAGCGCCACGGTCTTTCCGGGTTCAATAGTGAGGTTCAGCCTCTCTAGTACAGGCGCACCATCTTGATAAGCGAATGAGACATTTTGAAAGGATATCTGTCCTTGTACACGAGGCAAACGAACTGCGTTTCGCTTCTCCTGTATGTCTTCCTCTTCTTCCAGCACATCATATACCCGTTTAAGACCAGCGGCGGCTCGCCCTCCCATTTCTACCAAGCCGGAAAAGGACTTTACCGGTTGATAAAACATACCCAGGTAGGCGATGAATCCGATGATATCAGCAATGCTTACCTCGCCTGTTGCCATCAGTCTGCCGCCCATTATCACAATAAACACGGTACCCAGCGCGGTCACAAATGCCAACAACGGTACAGAGGTTTCATAGAACAGACTAGCGCGCAAATAGGCCTTAGTATTTTTCATAGCCAGACGAGAAACGTTGCCCCGCTCCTCCTCCTGCCGATTGAAAATTTGGATTTCCTTCATGCCCGACAAGTTTTCCTGAACCTTGCCAGCAATTTCTCCCCGCGCCTTGGAATTCTCTCCCCACAGCGGCGACAAGCGCTTGCTTTGCCATATCGTGATCGCAAGCAGCAACGGAATCGTGATTAGACTGATCAGTGCCAGYTTCACATTGATCGTCAAGAGCAAGATGCCTACTCCGATAAAAGTCAGTACGTTGATGATAAATTCAGGAATAGCATGGGCAATGAAAATTTCCGCTTCCATCGCATCATTAACAACGCGCCCGGTCAAGTCACCCGTCCGGCTTCGATGGAAATAGCGCAAGCTCATCTGCTGATATTTGCTATACAATCTTGTTCTTAAATCCGCCACATAATGAAGTGCGGCATAATGGTTCATATAACCTGCCAGTGATGTTCCGATGGCTTGCAGACAGGTGGCTCCAAGCAGCAACAAACCAATCGTCAGCGCTTCTGAGGCAAACTGACTGCTACCTTCAGTCGCCAATTGTGTCAACGAGCGGAGCGCCCAGGGTAAATAAAACCCTGCCATTGTAGCCGTTAAGACACCGGCAAATCCAATGCCTAACTGTAACCAGTATTTCCGGGCGCCCAGTAGGACACGCCATGCGATTTTCATGTGGCAATTGCCTCCTTCTGTTCCTTAGCTCTTAGGAGTGCTTCATCTGCTCCTTGATCCGCTCCTTGTTCTCTACGTTTATCACGCAATAGCTCGTACGTCACATACACCGGTCGCCCCGTTCGTGGTTCCAGCATAATCTCGGCATCAATGGCAAACACCTCACGCAGTGTCCGTACCGTCATTACGCGCTCTGGCGAGCCATGCTCCACCACCTGGCCCTCACGAATCGCTACCATATAATCGGAGAAGCGCGCTGCCAGATTCAGGTCATGCAGCACCATCACAATCGTCACCTGCTGACTGCGATTCAGTTCATAGAGCAGCTCCAGCACTTCAAGCTGATGCGCCAAGTCCAGATAAGTGGTGGGTTCATCCAACAGGATCAGATCGGTCTGCTGGGCGAGCGCCATCGCAATCCATACGCGCTGACGCTGACCGCCAGAGAGCGTATCGACCTCACGATGCTCAAGCACTGTAAGTTGTGTAACCGATAGGGCCCAAGCGACTACTTGCTTATCCTCTTTGGAAAGCTTGCCAAAGCCCCGTTGATGAGGAAAGCGCCCATAGGCGACTAATTGACCGACTGTCAAACCGCTCGGTGCGGTCGGCGTCTGCGGCAGAATCGCCATCTGCTTGGCTACTTCCTTGGTGGACAGTGTGTGGATATCGGCACCATTCAAATAAACCGTGCCATGTTTCGTCTTGAGCAGCCGACCGACTGCCTTTAGTACGGTTGATTTGCCGCATCCATTGGGACCAATAATCGAGGTAATCTGTCCACGCGGAATCTGCAAATCCAGTTCTTTTACGATAAGTGTATCATTATAGGCAATATCGATTTGTTGCGCTGTAATACATTCCATGGCGTCCTCCTAATTGGCCTTCGCTAGTAAATAAAGAAAGTAAGGAACACTGATGACCGTAATAACGATTCCCGTCGGCACATCTCCCCCAAGACTAACCGTGCGCGTAATCGTGTCAGCCAGAACCACGACTAATCCCCCGGTCAGACTGGCAGCCGGAACGAGCAATTTGTGATCGGGCCCGACCAGTTTTCTTGCCATATGCGGTGCGATCAAGCCAACGAAGAAGAAGCTTCCACCCACGGCCACACTGCCAGAGGATAAAGCAACAGCAGCGATCGACAACCCCAAAAACTGCCGCTTCACGGCAAGGCCCAGCCCTTGTGCCGTCTGATTGCCCAGATAGAGGGTGTTCAGCATGCGAGCCTTATAGAAAATATAGCCGAGTAAAATCAAGACCCATGGTGCTAGTATGGAAATATAGCGCCAATCATCGCCCCACAAGCTTCCCGCCATCCAGTGCAGCATGAAGTTCATCTGCGAATCATCCAGCTTGAGCGTCAGGAAGGTGGTCAGCGCCCCATACCCGCTTCCGAGCGCGACACCGGTTAAAATCAAACCGATTGGCGAGATGTCTCGCCCACGGCGATACGATAATAAGAAGATCAATCCTGCCGCCAACAGTCCCCCAACAAAGGCCAGCAATGGCAGGGCAATAAAGGCGCTCTTTCCTGTCGATGCAATGAATACGACGAAGAATAGGACAAACAAACCCGATCCCGAACTAATTCCAAGTGTCCCCGGACTAGCCATGTCATTGCGCAGCAAACTCTGCATCACGACCCCAGACGCTCCCATCCCCAGACCTACCAAGATCGACAGTACAATTCGTGGCAGGCGAAAATCGAACACGATCAGATTTTGCTTGTCGGTACCGTTTCCCAGAAGAACGTTCAGCACTTCTAGCGGCGAAAGATTCATTTTGCCAGAATTCACGCTAAGGACAGCAAACATAAGGATGAGCACCAAGAGCACTACATTGACGATGATGCCCCGTTGCACCGTATAACGCTGCTTGATCATTCAAATTCCCTCCTTTGCCTGCGAGCCAGGAAGAGAAAGTACGGTACACCAATGATAGAAAATATAATGCCAATCGGTGTTTCGAAAGGCTTATTGATCAATCGGCCAACCAGATCGGCCGATACGGTCAGCAACGCACCATATAGCGCAGCAGCAGGAATAATATACCGATAGTCGACACCGACCATGTATCGTACAATATGCGGGGTAATCAGACCAACAAAACCAACAGGGCCAACCATGACAACTGCCAATCCAGTCAGCACGAGCACGATAATCGTCGATAGACCCTTGACCAATCCGCTGCGAATACCGAGTCCACTTGCCACATCATCCCCCAAACTGAGCAGTGTAACGGAAGGAGACAGCGCCAGCGCCAGCAGTACGCCACCAACAAATAGCGGTGAAATAATCAGCAATTCCCCCCACTTAGTCCCCGCTGTACTGCCTGCCGTCCAAAATGCTAATGCTCGACCAAGGTTATAATTAATCGCTAAATACTGACTGAGTGCACCAAACAGCATGGATATGGAGAGTCCTGCCAGAACCAACCGCTGAGGCGTCATTCCGCGCTTGCCCAGTGAAGCGAAAAAATAGGTCATCCCGGTCGCAAGCGCTGCACCCAGACAAGCAAACAGCATCATCAGCCCATACGAATAACCCGGCAGAAAGGCCAGGCAAAGTGCAATCGCGAATGCTGCCCCAGAGCTGATTCCCATCAGCCCAGAGTCGGCCAGCGGATTGCGCGTCGTCCCCTGCATAATAGCCCCGCATACCGCAAGGCTGCACCCGACAATCAGATCGGCTACGGTACGAGGAAGACGTAGGGTTTGAATAATTTGATGCTCAGTCAGAGTTGGATCAAATCGGAAAATAGCCTCCCATGCAGTCGCTAACCTCATGTCGGCGGCACCGAAGCTAATCGATGCCGCCGACATGAGAACCGTTAATCCAAGCMCTACCACCATGTAC